>CAYJUY010000107.1:0-2517 GCA_964373485.1 uncultured archaeon | reverse complement strand
TAGCAGAGAGCATCCATACCTCTTTCTTTTCGAAATCAATGTGGTACCATATCCTATATCTGTGTAGGAAATAGAACTGATATATTCCTGCAAGATCGTACCTCAACGATTTGCTCATCGAATTCTGGCGTGTGTATAATTCTATAAGGCATAGAATTATATTTGTAGCAGTTGTTATAAAGAATATCATGAAAGGACAAATGCAGCTCTACTATGATGAAGAAGGAGATTTCTTGGAGATAAACATAGGCAAATATAAAGAAGGTTATTTCAGGGATGTGGGGGAAGGCATTTCCGAAAGGATAGACGAAAAAACGGGAAAAGTGACAGGCATATCGATATTTAGCTTCAAAAAAGGTCAAAAAAAGACATGAAGATTGACCTCCCAGTGAACATAGAGATAAGCAATCTTACAAAGAAGAGTGTTTGACCGATTATCCTTTATTAAATCCTCCCTGTTTTTCCCACTCTTCGATTACACTTAACGACTCGCTCTCAAATTCCGAAGCAAATACCAACTCTATCTGTCTGTTATTTTGCTTGTTCAGAATTCGATTATCTGTTTTGCCTTCATAATAACCCTTGTGAACCATATTCGGGGTCTTCTTGCACGCAAATACAATTCTTGAGACACCTGACCAGTAAGAAACAGAAAAACACATGACGCAACATTCGATTGATTCGTACATGGTTGCTCCTTCGAGGATTGAAGTTTTGAGTTTTTTGCATGCCTTTCTTATCGCAGTAGTTTCGGCATGTCCTGAAGGGTCATTATTTTTGTATCCGGCACTAACAGCTTTCGAAATGACTTTCCCGTCTTTAACAATAATCGCTCCTGCAGGAAATCCGCCTTCTTTGACAGACTTTCGAGATTGTTCGATTGCCAGTCGGATAAATTTCTTATCTTGAGAATTCATTGTTTCACTTTCCATTATTATTCATTGATTATTTTGTTTTTAAAGTTCAACCAGAGGTTCAGTTCCCTTCAGGAGTATCAGACCTGTGGTTTAATGGACTTAACAAAATGTCATTTTCCGTATAAGAACCATCCCACCAAAACCAACAGAACGCTGATAGTTCCAACGGAATTAGCCACAATCAAAGGCATATTATTTAGTTCTATTCCATAAAGCAACCAGACTGCGCCACCTACCAAAAGAATAGAATAAGTTATTGGAGAAATGTCTTTTGCACTTTTTCTGTGAAATATTTTGTATGCTTGTGGAATATTAGAAAGTGCCATGAGTGTTCCAAAAAGTGTTGCAAGAATCGCCAATAGTGTCATTCTCCCACATATTATACTTGAATTCTAATTATTAATATGAAATCCTATTTTATAAAATTGGGAAAACTTGAATCACAGATTCAGTTCCCAGTAAGTCTATTGAACCAAGCAGAAAATTCTTCAAATTTCTTGACTTATAGACGATTTTAACGCATATTGATATTAAAGTGGACTCGCCGTAACATGAGGTTTCGGGTCAAATCTCCACCGAGCAGAAGGGACATACGATTTCGGGGAAAATCTCTGTTAAACCATCTTGTCCATTTCTTTAATTGTCAATTTAACTTCCTTCTCGATTTTTGGAGCGAATTGATTCCATATGTACATGAACGCATTTTTCCGCCGTTCAAGTTCCTTTTTGCTCAATGATTTTACCAAATATATTTCTTTTAATTTCTCGTCAAACTTCTTTGGAACCCAAGGAAGTTTTCTTGCATAATTTATTCTCCATTTTTCATATGGAACCAAACAATTATTGAAAGCAAAAAGAGCTTCGTAAAAATGCTGCATACCTTTATCAAAAACTGCATGTGCACTGACAATATCTCCTCTTGATACCCATAGTTCTGGCATTGAATTACAAAACCATTCAGACTGAATTGTCCCTTCTATCATTAACCATCTTCGTTCTCCTTTCAAAAATTTTGCCCGTTCTTTCAGAAGTTTTTTGATAATACCATTAGTATCGTGGTAAACAATTGCTTCAGAAAGAGACCATCTCATTGACATAGACCATTCTTTCTTTTTCAGTTCCTTGAGGCTAGTTGTCCAATAATCAATTACAAATCCCTTGTATTTAGCATTTCTTGGGACAGAAGGTACCATTTGCAATTTTTTCTTTCCAATAACTATGATGTCAATGTCTGCAAATTTGTCAAAATAGTCTCTTGCCAAGGCTCCTTGAAAAATTATTCCCAATGCATCTTTCTTGTATTTTTCAGAAAATTCTTCTGCAACGCTTCTCGCTTTTTCCAGCCTTGACATAACATTATTTTATTTTCAGAACCTAAAAAGCAAGTCGTCCATCACGAAATCGGGTTCATGTCCCTGCTTACCTTCAATTTCCAAGTCAGTCCATTTCAATTTCAGGTTCAATTCCCGTGCAGAGAATCGAACCCGATTCTATAAAATGCAGAATTTTGCATCTATAAGCCAATTTGAAGCTACTAAAATTAAGATGGACTCGCCGTCTTTCTGACCAAGGGTCGTATGGACTTATTTTCGAAGTTCCT
>CAYJUY010000106.1:0-2524 GCA_964373485.1 uncultured archaeon | reverse complement strand
GAGGACTTTTCGTACTCAGGAAACCGTGGGCTTTAGCCCACGGAGGATGTCATATCCTTTTCGAACACTTTAAAAGTATTTGTCGCGTCTTAATATAAATCTAATTATAAATCTAATTTTTGAAATTAATCGAAAAAAAAAGGGCTTATTTTTCGTTTTCAGAGAGTTCGTCCACGCAATTCTCGCAAATGTGCACGCCTTTATGAGAAATCAACGAGTCGGAATAATTGCCGCAGTTCTCGCATATGCCCGAAGGTTTCGATGCCTCTTCAAGCGACGGCTTCGGTTTCGGCTCCCTGATTTTCACTTTTTCGAGAAGAATGTCGATAACCGATGGCTGTATCTTGAGAAGATCCTTTTCCGTTATCAGGCCCAAAAATTTTCCGCTCTTGTCCACGACAGGCAAACGCCTTATATCTTTTTTGTTCATTAATTTTGCAACATCTTGAAGGTCCGCGTCCGGCGATATCGTCTCGACTTTTAGAGTCATCGCTTCGCTGATTTTGGTTTTGTCCGGATTTTTTTTATTTTTTGCAAGTTCGCGCACAAGGTCTTTCTCTGTAATTATTCCGGCAAGTTTTCCTTTTTCAACAACAACCAGACTTCCGACCTCCTCCTTCAGCATGAGCGAACCAGCGTCGGCGAGAGTCTTGTCAGGAGAAATAACTACTGGCTTCTTTGTCATCGCTTCTGCAACGGCAATTTCGTAGGCCATAATTTAAAACAGGTTTTGATGTTTAAATTTCTTCAAAGTCTCAAGTTTTGTATCTCAGCAGCGCTCCAATTCCGCCGATTTCCTTGAACTGCTTCCCTTCTCTCGTGTCGGTCGACACCAGTTCCACTTTCGCGCCAGACTCGGTCGCTTTCTCTGTGAGAATTCCTGAAAGTTCTTTCTTTTCCACTACAGACATTTTGGTTTTGCATATTTCGCAGGACTGCTTGCCCAAATCGAACTCTTTCATGTTCGCCTCAAGCTCGTGTCCGCTCTGGCACCTGAACTTTGCATGCAACAAATCAAATCCTTCCGACATCAGCAATGTATCCACAGAGCCATTCTCGAGCGCGCTAATTGTTTTTTCCAAACCATAAACAACTTTCCCGTCCCTCTTCAATTCTGTGAAGAATTTTTCAAGAAGCTCCCTCTCGTGAACCAAGCCTGCCTGTTCGAGAAGATCTTGAGAACGGTTTACAAGCTCCTCCAGCCCGTATTCACCAGTGTAACTCGTGTCTTTTACTCCGATTATTTTTTTTCTTACTTGGTCTTTCAAATATTCCTCCTTCACGAAAATGTCCTTGTTCGGACCTGGACCTCCAATTATTACTCCCTTCAAATTTTCTTGCGCGAGAAATATTTTAGCAGCCTCCTCAGCAATCTCCTTCATGAAATCGTTGAGCAGAGCTTCGCGTACATGTTGGAATCTGGATTGCGAGTACCCTCCTTTAGTAGTCTTACCCGGGACCGCCGACTCGAGGTGCCTTGAAACTTCTATTCTCTTTCCCGTAAGCAATCCTATATCCGCTTCTTTTGAATCCATCACAACCAGACCGTAAACCTCCTTCTCCTTCACAATATCGCGGAGCGGGTCCAAAACGAAAACTTGGTCGCACCAGTAAACTTTCTGCTTCATCTCCACAGGCGGCTCGAAGCTCCACAGTTTCAAATCAGGCCTGCCCTCGACTTCCGAAACATTTCCGCAGAAAACCACAAGACCGTTCGGCGGAGTTTTCCTGAACGTCCGCAAGTGCTGGACAATTTTTTCCAAAGAGTCAACGACATTTTTTCTCGTGGCTTTTGATTTTATGTTGCTCGCTGTCGCTTGCTCGCTTTTTATTTGATCGATTGAATCAATGAGATTTCCTCCCGCCGGAACGTAAACCGAAACCAGCTCGGTATGCCTGCCTCGGATTCCCTCGAGTTCCTTGATTAGTTTCTTCAGCCTGAATGCTTCTTCTTCCTTCATGAAAAAATCACCGCCGAGTCAGAAAGAGCTCGCGCTAGACAAAAATTTCTTCTTGCCTGCGGAAGAATTTTTTTGATTCACTCCAACCACTGTATTTTTAATCTCGTCAAGATTATTTAAATAAGAGTCGGATATGCACAAGATTCTGAAAATTCTCATCACTTCGAGCATTTTCTACAACTTCGCGGCAGGTATGTTCGGACCTATATACGCCCTTTTCGCGCAACAAATCGGCGGAGAAATGCCTGTTCTTGTCGCGAGCTCCGCAATTTCCATTTACGCCCTTGTTGTAGGAATCCTGATTTTGATTTTCGGCCGTTTTGAGGACAAACTCGACAAAAGAAAGGTTTTCATAGCAGGCAGGGCGATAAACGTTGTTGGGATAACCGGCTACATTTTTGTGTCCTCGCCGACTGATTTGTACATAGTGCAGGGAATTCTCGGCATAGCAATCGCCATGATGAATCCGACATTCGAGGCTCTCTATTCGCGCGGCTTGAGGAAAGGTCACGAGGCATTTGAGTGGTCCGTGTGGGAAGGTTCAATAAATATTGTGTATGCAG
>CAYJUY010000105.1:0-2543 GCA_964373485.1 uncultured archaeon | reverse complement strand
GAGAAAAATTTAAAGCAACTTGAGGAATTTGGTTTCAAGAATTTCAAGCGAACAATTGTTAATAACTACTTTTTCCAGATAATTTCCAATCCACGAGACTCACAGTTCCTTTCAGTATTTTTGCATTGGCTTACTAAACCAACACCACTTATTTTCACAGCAAAACTTATCGATTCCAAAATCTTCTTTGAAAATTCCAACTATATGAATAAATATCTATTACCTTATTTGAGGCAAACTATCAACACTCTTTTCGTGGCTATGTTATGGGAATATACTAGCCAGAAAGATAATTGGGGTCTATTGAAATTCCTAGAAGAACCAGAGCTAGGTAATCCCTTATTAGTCTTATATCGTGGTCGTGCAATCACACAAGACCTTTGCAACTCGGTGCTGGAATTCGCAAGCATAATGGACGCTTTACCTAAAGATGAAGCACGAATTAATAAAATTTTAGAATTAGGTTCTGGGTATGGTAGGTTAGCTTATGTATTTTTGAAGACATTTCCTAACTGTCAATATTTCCTTTGCGATATTCCGCCCGCTTTAGCAGTGGCAGAGAAATATCTATCCGAACTATTTCCTGACCATAAAATTTTTTTCTTTCGGCATTTTGATGAATATGAAGATGTTCGGCGGGAACTAGAATCTGCACAAATAATTTTTATTACTCCTAACCAACTTGAAAAAATACCACCAATCGAAACCAATCTATTCATCACTATAAGCACGCTACACGAGATGCGACCCGAACAGATTAAACATTATCTGTCTTTGGTTGATACTCATTGTAGCGGATATTTCTACTCTAAGCAATACAAGACTGGTGTAAATCCTTACGATGAAATTATCATACGTCAGAAAGACTACCCAATACCATCGCATTGGAAAACCGTTTTTGTTCGCAGATGTCCAGTTCAAACAAAATTCTTTGAAGCTATGTATAAGGTGTCTAAATGAAAGGATACGAGTGTCCTGTCTGTCATTCAATTGTTTGGAGTAAAGAATTATTGGAGTGGCATAGAGAAAAGCATATTGAGGAAAGTTTAACTAAACGCTGAAATTTTTTCTGTTGCGAAAGTCTCAGGATTTTTTGACTTATGCAACAAAGCCCAGATTGAACAAAAATTTAAATGCAGCCGTTCATAATTCCCTTAAGTAACGTGATGTTATGGGCAAGAGAATAATTCCGCGGGCGAGAGGTGCGGGCGGACCGAGGTACAGGAGTCCGTCGCACAGATTTCTTGGCAGAGTCGGATATTTTCCTTTTGGAAGTGTGACTGGAAGAGTCGTTGACATTGTGAGGGATGCGATCCACTCTGCGCCGCTTGCAATCATTAAGAGCGAGGACGGGAAAGAGGTGTTTCAGGTTGCTGCCGAAGGCTTGCGCATGGGCGACGAAATAAAATACGGCGGGAATGTTGCGACAGGAAATGTGCTAGAGCTCTCGAAAGTTCCTGAAGGCACGAAAGTTTTCGCGATCGAAACTTATCCAGGCTCTGGGCCGAAATTGTGCAGGAGCAGTGGAGTTTTCGCGATTGTTCTGGGAAGAAGCGGCGATAGAGTTTCCTTGCAGTTTGGAAAAGGAAGGATAAAAGAATTCGATGAAAGATGCAGGGCGACTGTTGGCGTCGCTGCTGGAGGAGGGAGGTCCGACAAGCCTTGGGTGTCTGCGGGAAAGAAGTGGCATGCGATGCATGTTCGCGGAAAAATTCATCCAAGATCTGCCGGAGTTGCAATGACGCCGACGGACCACCCGTACGGCGGCAAAAGCAAGAGGCCTCGACCGAGCAGGACAGTTTCGAGGCACGCGCCGCCTGGAAAGAAAATCGGAAGCATTGCCGCGAGAAGGGTTGGAAAAAAGAAGGGTGTTTGATGGAAATTGTAAATGGATTGTACTATCCGAAAGAGTTTTGGTTAGATAAGAGCGGGACGCTAGTTTACGACCATGAGCCAGTGTTTTTGGCTTTCAATAATATGCTTAAAGAATATTGTAAAAGAACTCTGACAATGGAAGAATTCGTTGCAGGCTACAGCTCGACTGCTCTCCAAAGATTTAGAGAGTACGGCATAAACGAAGATGCCACCAAATTGATGAAGAAGTTCGACGAGCTTTATGAAGAATTTGCAAAAATCAAAAGACCGCGAGTGATTAAAAAGGCTTACCAAGCTTTGAAAATTTTGAACAACTCGGGTATCGATGCGATACTTATCAGCTCCCACCCCGAGAATTCGCTTCTACCAGAAATTGAAGAGCTCGGGATTAGAAGTCTAGTTTCAAAAAAAGTTTATGGCGGGATACTTAATAAGCAAGAATTTTTCAAGAACTTACTCACCCAAAGAGGCATGAAAGGCGACGAAGTTATTCACGTCGGTGACACCACATTCGACTCGCGGGCTGCAAGGAGGTCTGGCATATTGAGTGCAGCAGTTTGGCAGGGTTATCACTCCATAGAAAGTTTGCAGAATCTTCCTCCCGAAGAAAAACCGCACATACTTGAGCCGACCTTGTTGGAAGTTGTGGAGCGAGTCTTCAGCAAATG
>CAYJUY010000104.1:0-2596 GCA_964373485.1 uncultured archaeon | reverse complement strand
CATTGTCCTTTTCGGTGTTCCCCGCTCTGCTTTCGGGAACACCGCGCTCATCCTTCGCTGAAAAGAACATGGCAAGGCTCCCTTGGTTAACCCTTGGAGGTGTTTGGAAATGGCAAATGCAAAGCCAGTGTTGAGCGGTCTTCTGCTGACCGACGACAAGAACCCGAAAGAGCGAAAGCAAATCGGGAAGGTTGCTCTGTGGGAGAATTCCTCGGAGAACGAGAACGCCCCTGTGCTTCAGGGAGTCGTGCAGACGGAGAAGGCGAAGTATCGTCTTGCTCTGTGGAAGTTCAAGGAAAAGGGAGGGGGCTTGTAGCCCTCTTCCGAAAAGGTGAGCGAAATGTTCGTGCTGAACGGTCAGGCGACAAAAGGGGCGGAGATACTGCGGAGGTACGGTCTGACGAGATACGAGTCGCAGGCGTACTTCAGCCTGCTCCTGCTCGGAGAAGTCAGTGCAATGAATCTTTCGAGACAGAGCGGAGTGCCGCAGTCGAAAGTCTACTACACTCTCGAAAGTCTGATGGACAAAGGTCTGGTGGAAATAACGCAACTGTTCCCCAAGAAAGTCGTGGCGCTTCCATTCGAAGTGTACCAGCGACAATGCGTCAGAGCGATGCGGGAGGAGATGGACGGTCTTCTCGACGGCAGGAGGCAGTTGCGGGAACTAATCTGCCAACTACAGACCTTCGCTCTGAAAGACAGCGAGCATACCAAGGTGTTCGAGCCCTCTTACAGGAGGGGGCTCGGCTCCTCTTCTTGATTATTTAAACCAACGAACGATTTTGGAATTTTGTTAACTTTTCTTGATAGTTATATACGGTTGTTCGTGAGCCCGACAGGTAGTAAAACTCCAATCCCACCGAGCCCGCTGACTTGTCGGGTTCATATATCGGTCTGCCGTATAATTAGACAGAAGAAAATTGGGAGAGACTTACGAAAGAACTATCGGGCGTATGAAACAACTTCCTAAAATTCATTCCGAAGTCATTCTTGAATTTGTCAAGTACAAGGAAGATAATTATTCGAGCCAGAGGAACATACAGAACATAGTAAAGACCGTGACAAAGTTCTGCGGTTCTGTTGGCAAACCTCTCCATGAAATATCGAAGGAAGACGTTCTATCGTTTCTGAACATGACGAAGAAAGACAAGACAGGAGATCCCGAGCAGAGATGGATTACGACCTTCAATTCTTACCTCGGCTGGCTCGCAGTATTCTTCAGATGGCTTCACAACAAAAGCAGAGAAGAAGACGAATGGGAAACTCCCGAATGCGTCGACATCAAACGCATCAAAACAAAAAGACTTTCATCCTACAGCCAGAGCGACATATGGACACCTGAAGACGTTCTGCTGATTGTAAAGTATTGCGTCAACGCCCGTGACAAGGCAGTGATAACCTGCATGTACGACTTGGCTGGAAGGAATCACGAAGTCACCAAACTGCGTATCAAGGATGTCGTGTTCAACGAGAATTACGCCGAGGCGATGGTTAATTGGGATACGAAGACAGGTCAGCGTCCTATTCCGCTGATACTTTCTTTCACATATGTAAGGGAATGGGTTAACAAGCATCCCTTCAACAGCGAGCCGAAAGCCGCGCTCTTTCCTTCGCTGACAACATGGAAGCCAATGCACCCCGACACGATTTGGAAAATAACGAACGACTTGAGGAAGAGGATTCAAAATATTGTAGGCAACGAAGAAACGCAAATCCCTGAAGAAGAAAGGGGAAGGCTGAAAGAATTTTTGCAGAAGAAATGGAATCCTTACTTGCTCGGCAGACACTCTTCTCTAACGGAAAAGGCGGCAGTGCTTCCAGAATTTTCCTTGCGCAAGTATGCAGGATGGTCGGCAACAAGCAAACAGCCCGCCAGATATGTTCATCTCTCTGGAAGAGAAGTGAAAACAAAATTGCTGGAACATTACGGGCTCGCGAAGAAAGAGGAAAGCAAAGTGCAGACGGCGAAGGAGTGCCCGCGATGCCACCACCTGAACAATCTTGAATCGAGGTTCTGCGACAAATGCACGCTTGCGCTGACTATAGACGCGTGGCAGGAGTCGAGGACGGACATCGAGAACTTGAGCAGGAGGATGGACAGCTTCGAAGCGATGATGAAACAGATTCTCGCAGGGAACCCTAACCCGATTCCGCCCGACCTTTCCCGCTGAGTTTCTCCAAATCGTTTTTCATCTTTCCTATTTCACGCAAAAGAAACTCAAGTGTCCGTTTGTCTACTAGGATTTTTTCATTTTCGCCGTCCATGATTTGTTTTTCCTTCTCTTTGGTCACGCTACCATCCAGCCTCCAGGAAGTCGTAGCCGGGCTTTCTCCTGATTGTGATGTCGGTCGGCGGCGTGATATCCGCTCGCTCTTCTTGATAATATTCGGGAGCGAGCCTAACTTTTTCATATGATATTTCCGCAGGTTTCTCCATGATTTCTTGATGCGGTTCTTGTGCGGGTCTCTCCGTAATTTCTTGGCGCATTTCTGTTTTGGGCGAAGTTTCAACCTTGTCCTGTTCTGCTCTGATTTCGCCGGTCTTGTCGGGCTGTATTTCGTATTGCTGTTGCTTTTGCTCGCCCTCGCTCACTGG
>CAYJUY010000103.1:328-2596 GCA_964373485.1 uncultured archaeon | reverse complement strand
CATTTTTGTCACCAATTTTAAGTGCAAAAGTGTGTTGATGATTCAATTTCATAAAGGTCAACTTCATTTTTGTCACCAATTTGAAATGCAAAAGTGTGTTGAACTTGTTCAACTTCATAAGTTATATATGTGAAGTGAAAACATTTAACTATGATACACAACTCTAAAGGAAGCCGTCGTGAGCGGGAACTTCTTGAAATTCTAGCAAAGCAAGGTCATCTTTGCCACAGAATCGCAGGTTCAGGCAAAGGCGAGACCGCAATATGCGACATAATTGCAATCAAGGATGGGGTTCCACATTTGTTTGAAGTGAAGTCGCGCAAAAAAGTTTATTACCCGCGCGACGATCATTCGCAATTGAAAAATTTGATGGATGTTTCAAAGCGCGTCGGAGCAAAAGCAATTCTTGCTGTAAAAATAAACTTCAAAGACTGGCAATATTTTGATCTGCACACAGCAGGAATTCCAGAAAAGGTTCGGTAAAATATCTAATTTGCGAAGCAAATTAGCAAAACGTAAAATGCATATGTTTTTTATATCCTGAATGCAGAATTCTTGCAGGTTAAAATGAAATTTGCTAACGCAAATACATTTTTTAAATTGAGAGGTCATGGACAAAAATGCAAAATAAAAATGGAAACGGTATGCCGAAGAAAATAAAATTCCTTTTCGTTTCGTTCGAAGGCTTGATAGGCGACTTAGCTTGGGCTGTAAAGAAAGAAGGGCACGACATAAAGTATTACATACAGAGTAAAAACGACAAAGATGTTTGCGACGGATTTCTTGATAAAACTGATGACTGGGAAAAGCAAAAAGACTGGGCAGATGTAATTGTTTTTGACGATCTTGGATTTGGAGAAATTGCTGATAAATTGAGAAAGCAAGGCAAGTTTGTTGTTGGCGGATCTGCTTATACAGACAAGCTTGAAGACGACCGTGAATTTGGTCAGGAAGAGATGAAAAAGGTCGGATTGAATGTTTTGCCTAATTGGAATTTTACGGATTTTGATAACGCAATAAAATTTGTAAAAGAAAATCCTGGTCGTTATGTTTTGAAACCAAGTGGCAAGGCGCAAAATGAAAAGGAGCTGCTTTTCGTGGGACAGGAAGAAGACGGCAGAGACTTGCTGCAAATAATGGAGCTTTACAAAAAAAACTGGGCGAAGAAGATAAAGGAATTCCAATTGCAAAAATTTGTTTCCGGCGTCGAGGTTGCAGTTGGCGCGTTTTTCAATGGGAAAGATTTTATTTTGCCTGTAAACATCAATTTTGAGCACAAAAAACTTTTCCCTGGAGACATAGGACCATCAACAGGAGAATTAGGAACAACACTGTTCTGGTCTACACCAAATGAACTTTTTTCTGCAACTCTGCAAAAGATGAAAAAGCAATTGCAAGAAAGTGGCTATGTTGGTTATTTTGACATCAATACAATTTCAAATGCAAAGGGTATTTACCCACTTGAAGCAACTTGCAGATTTGGTTATCCACATATTTCCATAGCAATGGAAGGCGTAACAAATCCGTGGGGAGAATTTCTTTATTCAATTGCAAAGGGCGAAGACTACGATTTGAAAACAAAGAAAGGCTTCCAGGTTGGCGTTGTTGTAGCGGTTCCGCCTTTCCCATTCCGAGACCCGGAGGCGTTTAAGAAGTATTCTGAAGATGCGATTATAATTTTCAAGAAAAAAGAAAATCTGGAAGGAATTCATATCTGCGACGTGAAAATAGATGAGGGTAGCTGGAAATTAGCAGGTACTTCTGGATATGCTTTAGTTGTTACAGGTTCTGGACCAACCATGGAAGACGCACGCAAACAGGCTTACTCCCGCGTTGAGAACATAATAATTCCAAACATGTTTTACAGAACAGACATCGGTGCAAAATGGAACCGCGATTCTGACAGACTGCAAACGTGGGGATACCTGTACTGAAATAACCGAGCTGCTTCGCAGCATAATAAAATGAGCAAGCGTAGCTTGCCAAAAATGTTCTGCTTAAATCCTTTTCTGTCCAAGAATTTCTTATGATAGATGCCTACGCTAAAAAGCTGGATAAAGATTTTGGCAAATGCAAAAATGGGAAAGAAATTCAGAAAAAGCTTGCATACTACGAAAAATGGAATGATTATTTAGACGGGTTTTTGTCTATCGGTGGCGCTGCAGCCGGATTTGGAGTTTTGGCCCTGTCTTTGTTTACGGGGTATGGGCCTCCGCATGCTGACAAGTTTGGACATTTTGCAAAAGGTCTTATTGCTAACCGTGGCAC
>CAYJUY010000103.1:0-318 GCA_964373485.1 uncultured archaeon | reverse complement strand
CACCGGATGGATTTTCAATAAAGTTTACAGGTCGTTCAAGAAAATTGACGACGCGGACGACGATGTAAGGGAAGAGCTGAAGCCTCTTATGCCCAGAGTCGCGGTGGAAGGCGCAAGCACCGTTGGCTCGGCTTATTTATGGGAAGTTTTGCAGAGGGATGTCCCGGCATTTCCGGGAAGCGTTTACGATGAAGGCGACATGTTCGCAGACGGCGGTGGCCACGTTTTTGGTTCTATGATAGAATACGAGCTTGCGTGGAGAAGAAAACATCAGTATGATGCGGCCAGTAAAAGATTAGAAGAATTAGGAAAGAAACC
>CAYJUY010000102.1:0-2621 GCA_964373485.1 uncultured archaeon | reverse complement strand
CAATCCATGGAAAACAATTTTTTTTTGCCTTGGCAGTTTTTTTGGGCAAATTGTTTTTTTGCCCCTGTTTTCGCAGCCAGAATAACAAGGTTTAAATATTCCCTATTCCTTTACCATTACTGGTTTTCACATGCACTCAATCGGTTCGCGCGGCCAGGGCTTTGACGTCTTCAAATTGCTCATTGCGGCGGTGGTTGCCGGGGCAATATTGCTGATTCTCCTGCAGACCCTGCAGATTCTCCCTGACATTGGCCAGCAGAGCCCCAATAATGCGGCTGCGAACGCCGTGAAGAGCCAGGTTAACGAGCCCGGGCTCAGGAAAATCCTGGAGAACATCACTTTCAAGCCCGGCGACAGCCTGAATTCAAAGACAATTGCCTCACAGTCAAGGTCACTCAGCGAGGACAGCATCTGCGTGCTCATTGGCACGAGCGCCCCGAATCATGACCAGTTCAGTGACCAGGACAGCAAGGGGAAAATAGTTGAGTACACAGGCCAGTTTGCCCAGAAAACAAGGCTCTGGATAATGTGCGACAGGCAAAGCGAAATTGACACTTCTGTTGAGAGTTACGCATCGGATTCCCAGTACGGCATTGACTTGGGGCAGTGCGATAAACTCAACACTGACACCGGCACGGGGCGCTACTGCATTGTGGCAGTAATTTCAGACATCTGAAGAACCCGAATCCTGCTTTGCTCTAAAAGTCCAAACTGTTTATTTTAGCTTTATCAAGTCTAGATTTTTCCGATACGTTTCTAATGTCGTTAAATCATCTTGAACTCTGCTTTCAGCTTCTCCATTGAAAGCTGTGGAAGAAAAATTTGCAGTAGATTCGACTGGTTTTAGGACAACGAGGTTTAATGAATATTGTAAGGAAAAGCACCACACAGGTAGGGGGCATAAATTCGTGAAACTCCATGCGGTCTGCGGGACAAAAACGAATGTTCTGTGGTTTGAACGCAACAGTTCGTTCAGGAAACAAAGGAAGACATTGGCGCAAGATGTTTCATTACTTCCAGCTAAACCAAGAAGACTTCATGCAATACTACCACGCAAGGAGCAATGTGGAAAGTTCGTTCACGCGCCGCCGCAGGCGAGGACGCATTGGCCTTTAGGCCATTGATGAATCGCCCTGATAGCGGCGGCGCACTTTCGCGCTGTTCAAAGTGATTCACCGAACTACCCGCCATTGACTCTGCGTTGATGTTTTGGACGCTCGCCCATTTATGGGCGGGTAGTTCACGGCAAACAAAACAAAATTTGGAGATTGCCTAAAAGGGAAAAATTTTGTAAGCCGAACAAACGAACTGCTATGCAAAGTAATAGCATACAATATAGTTGTGATCATCCATGAAATGCACGAATTAGGGGTTCAGGCGAATTTTGACCAAAAATTGGTTTAAAAACTGTCTTCATATGATGATATCTATAACCAATTAAAGTGGTTTTACGGGTATTGGTTAATTTAAAATACTTAAAGTTAGCTAATTAGGATGATTTATGACTGGAGAAAAATATTATTTTGATGGCATTCTTGCAAGCTATGTGGCTCTTCGATTAGAACCAATGCTAAATAAAAAATTTTCTGGAATTGAATTGGAAATATTGGAAAAAATATATACTTCATTTCACAAAGCCAACACCACGATTTCAACCAAAAAAATTGCTGAATTAGAAGGTCTTCCCGAATCTTCGGCGGAATATGTTGTCAACGCTCTGTCACAAAAGGGGCTTATTCAACATGGTTCTGATTGGAAAACTACTCCTGATGGAGATGAAGTCATAGCTAAAGCAAAAGCTATTTACAAAGAATCAAAAGAATTCTTACAATCGGATAGATTAATGTCTACAATTGTGGAAGTGTCTGGAACAAAAATAATTCATTGAGTTGATTATTATTTCTCCGCAAC
Source organism: uncultured archaeon (assembly GCA_964373485.1). Lineage (GTDB taxonomy): Archaea > Aenigmatarchaeota > Aenigmatarchaeia > CG10238-14 > SCSR01 > JABABT01. The sequence goes on along the minus strand of CAYJUY010000102.1, from coordinate 710 downwards.
AAGAGTATGTCGCAGTAGACTTAAAACCAGCATTAGAAAAACTTAAAGAAAAAATGGTTGTTCTATTAGGATGCTACATAGTCGAACATTTGGAATTTTTAAAAATAATTCAAACTATTTTAGAAGTTAAATTCCAATATAAATCAATAATTCTTGAAGATATGTATAATCTAGGAGATGGAACTACTATTTCAAAGGAAACGCCACGACAAATAGTGCATAACATAATTTCAAGTTCTAATTTTGTAATTGCTGATGATACTGTGCCATCTGGTGAATCATTAGAGCTAGAATATTGCCGAAATTGTGGCGCGATTACAGCGATTATATGTCGTTACCATAACAATATTTGGCAACGCTCAACATTCATGACTTCGGATTTTACAATCCACAGCCTAGATTTTAAAAAATTTAATGTTGTCCCAAGCAGGAATGCCTCGAAAAATCTAAAGGAAATTGAAAAAATGTTAAACAGTATAATAAAATGGAAAGACGCAAGAAAAAAAGAAATACATGATAAAATGAAAAAAGCCTATGAGGAATACCAAAAAAATACAAAACCTAAACACTTCTTGCACAAACTTGGGTTGTAATTAATATCTGCTCCTAAAGTGTTAGTCTTGTTCTTTTAGGCGTCTTTTTCATTGACTTTTAGAGCAAAGCTCTCGAATCCGCAAATCTTTAATACAACCTTCAACCCTAATTCCTGC
>CAYJUY010000101.1:0-2654 GCA_964373485.1 uncultured archaeon | reverse complement strand
CTTAAATTAATTTTATTTTTTATTCAAATAAACTTTTTATTTAAATTTTTTTCTAAATTTTCAACTTTTTATTCGCAATTCACAATTATTAAATCATGAAATCAGAGCCGAAGATACCCGAGAAGGTTTGGGATCACAAGTTAGAAAAACAAGTTTTTAAAAGTTGGAAAGACTTGTATAAATTTAACGAGATTTAAAAAAATATTTTTGTTATCGATACCCCGCCTCCGTTCCCGTGTGGAAGACCTTGGCACATAGGCGCAGCTGCGCACTACTCCCAGATAGACATGATAGCGAGAACTGCGAAGATGCTTGGCAGCAGCGTGATGTTCCCGATAGGAATAGATAGGAACGGAATTGCAGTCGAGATTTATACAGAAAAAAAATACGGTATAAGCATACACAACACTCCGCGCGAAAAATTTGTAGAATATTGCAAAACTGCGCTGGGTGAATTGGAAAAAGAAATGATTGAAATAATGAAAAATCTCGGCCTGTCATGCGACTTCGATAATTATTACAGGACCGACTCCGAAGAATTTAGAAAACTCACACAAGCAACTTTCATAGAACTTTGGAACCGCGGTCTCGTCTACGAAGATACCAGACCAAACAACTATTGCACTAAATGCGCAACAACAATCGCTGATGCAGAAGTTGTGTACGAGAACTTGCCTACGCAGCTTGTATATATAAAATTCAGACTGAAAGAAGGCGGTGAATTGATTGTAGCAACTACAAGGCCAGAGCTTCTTGCAGCCTGCCAGACGGTAATCGTGAATCCAAATGACGACAGATATAAAAAACTTTTTGGAAAAACTGCAATCACCCCAATCTTCAATAAAGAAGTTAAAATAACCGCGCATCCGCAGGCTAAAATGGAGTTCGGTTCGGGCGCAGCAATGATTTGCAGCTATGGAGATTTCTCTGATGTGAGATTGTTCAGAGAGTTGAAGTTGAAAGAAATAATCCTGCTGAACGAGAAAGGCAAGCTAACAGAAAATGCCGGCGATTATGCCGGACTTAGTGTGGCTCAAGCGCGCGAGAAAATAATAGAAGATCTGGAGAAAGCGGGACTCGTCGAGAAGAAAGAAACGATAAGCCACAGGATACCACTGTGCGACAGGAGCAAGACGCCGATAGAAATTATTCCGATGAAAGAATTCTACATCAAGCAAATCGAATTTGTCAAGCACATGCGAATGTTTGCGGAGAGTTTGAAATTATATCCTGAATCTGCAAGACAGATTTTGCTGGACTGGATTGACTCTATTTCAATTGATTGGCCAATTTCGAGAAGAAGGTTTTACGCGACGGAAATGCCAATTTGGTATTGCAAGTCGTGCGGCAGGGCACATGTTCCGAAGCCAGGAAAATATTATCAGCCTTGGAAAGATCCAGCTCCATTCAAAAAATGCAAGGATTGCGGAGGCAAGGAGTTTGTCGGAGAGACGAGAACCTTCGATACTTGGATGGACTCCAGCATAACTCCTTTGATCATATCAAAATACCAGAAAGATGAAAATTTTTTCAAGAAAATTTACCCGAACTCTTTGCGTGTGCAAGGAAAAGACATCGTAAGGACTTGGCTCTACTATTCGATGCTGCGCTGCTACCAGATTACAGGAGATATACCATGGAAAGCAGCTTGGGTAATGGGATACATTGTCGATGAGAAGGGGAAGAAAATGAGCAAGAGCAAAGGTAACGTCGTTGATCCTATGCCGATTCTCGAAGCCCATGGTTCTGACAACTTCAGATTTTGGAGCGCAAGCGAGGCGAACCTCGGTTCTGACTACAAATTTTCAGAGCACAAGCTTCACGGGTCCAGAAATTTTCTGACGAAACTTTGGAACATTTCGCGTTTCATATCTTCGTTTCCAGAGCCTGATGACGCGAAGCTTACCGAAACCGACAAGTGGATAATTGCAGAGTTGGCCCAGCTCATATCAGATTGCAAACGCGGGTACGATGAGTTGAACTTTTTCATACCAGCGAGCAGAATACGCGAGTTCGTCCGGAACATTTTTGCTGATCATTACATTGAGATGGTCAAGCCACGCGCGTATGGAGAAGGGGATTTCACAAGCGAAGAGAAGAAGGCTAGCTGGTACACTCTGCATTTTTGCTTGAAAACTCTGTTGCAATTGATCGCGCCGATAACACCGTTCATAACAGATTTCGTATACAGGAAACTTTACGGAGCAAGCGTTCACCTGTTGTCATTACCGACTGTAAAGTTTGGGTCAAAAGAAGAGAAACTTGGGGTTGAAAAAATTACGCAGAACATAATAGATTTCAACTCAAAAGTTTGGAATGAAAAGAAAAATAAAGGAATTTCCCTCAAGGAAGAAATAGCGATGGGGGTTCCTACAGATTTGAAAAAGTTCAAGAAAGATCTAATCGCAATGCACAAACTGAAAGCCTGAAATTATTAATCCCTTCTAGCAACAGCGTCAACAGAGATTAATTAATCAAATATGCACTGCCTTCTTTCTCTTGACGATTTTTCTCATTTCCAACCAAATATTTTCCCTTGTCACAAACGTTGAAACTAAGAAACCTATGAATGCGACTGCTCCCATGAAAATGAAAAGCGTTTTGAATCCGAACAACGAAGCTACAATCCCGCCTGTGATTGCAGCTACTGCATA
>CAYJUY010000100.1:1614-2658 GCA_964373485.1 uncultured archaeon | reverse complement strand
AGGAGAGTAACACGAAACTCGAAATCAAAACAGGTCGCCTAAATCTTTCAGACTGGAGGCACGTGATGCTGCTCACTTTGCTGCTCTTGGCGATGTTCGTCGCGATCGGAGTGCTGAGCAATAATGTTGGCGTCCTGGGAATAGCAATCATCATCGGCGTCTTCGCGAACATTACCCCGCAAATCATGCTGATTTACCAGAAGTACAGGCGGCTCAAGGAGATGGAAGAAAAATTCCCCTCTTTCCTGCGCGATCTCACAGAAGGAATAAGATCAGGACTGCCGTTCCACAAGGCGATCGTAGCAGCGAGCAAGATAGACTACGGCACGCTAAGCGAAGAGGTGAAGAAGATGACTCATCAGCTGAGCTGGGGAGTCACGCTCGACAAAGTCTTGGAAAAATTTGCCGAGAGGGTGAAACAGAGCAGAAGGCTCTACACCTCCTCGAAAATAATCCGCGAGTCGTTCGCGTCAGGAGGCGAGGTCGTGGCGACCCTCGAGTCTGTTGCGGACAGCGCCACTGCTCTCGAGGAGGCGGAGAAGGAGAAAAAGAGTTTGCTCAACCAGTATGTCGTGCTAATGTACGCGATATCAGTTATTTTTGTCGTGATAATTTCTGCAATCAACAAGTTCCTCGTGCCGATATTCCAGACCGCCGGCACGACTGCTGCTGGTGGAGCTGTCGGCCAGATAGTCTCGCTTGACAATCCCTGCAACACATGCTCTGGCCTCGAATGCAGCATCTGCGACTTTTACAACTCTGTCGCGTTCGTCGTCGTGCGCGATCCTGTGACCGGTCAGGCGCTCGATCCGACCAACATAACTGTGTACTACACTTCGCTTTTTTTCCTGATGGCGCTAATACAGTCTGTTCTCTCCGGGCTAGTCGCCGGGCAGATAAGCGAGGGCTCTGCGAGGGCCGGAGTGAAGCACAGCCTGATACTTGCCGGCATAACTGTCGGCTCGTTCCTGATCATGATAAAATTCGGTTTCCTGGGAATCTGAAATGAAAGGACAAATATCCATCGATTACTACATCGCGCTA
>CAYJUY010000100.1:0-1604 GCA_964373485.1 uncultured archaeon | reverse complement strand
AATAATATTCATATTCTTCGTTGTGTATTTCCTCTTCCGCGTGTCGAACCTGGTCCCGGATTTCATCGGCCGGATGGAGGAGCAGAGGATGAGGTCCGAAGTCTATCAGTTTTCCGAACTTCTCGCCAACGATTTTGGAAATCCGCCGAATTGGGAAACTCTTTCGCCTGGTTCGATCAAAAGAATCGGGCTCTCGGATCAAAGTCGGAACAAAACAAACCTCCTATCGGTTGCAAAAGTCGCAGCTCTGAATTCTTTGTGCGCGAGTCAGGGACAAAGTTTTTTGAAATCAAAAATCGTGACGGACTTGGAATTTTCAGTTTTTCTTATTGACAGAACCGACAGCAGCGTCGACTTGTCATGCTCGGGGCCGGACACGAACGCGACCACGGGAGAGCCTTTGTCGCGCAGCTTCACTGTGACAACGAAAAGGGTTGTCGCGCTGAATGACGGGAGGTTTGGCGAGCTCGCTGTACAAATGTGGAGGCCGGCGGTGAGGCGATGAAGGGGCAAATACCAATACTTGAAATGGTCGCAGTGACTGTGATACTTTTCGTTTCATTCAGCATTTTCTTCCCAGAGACAGGCTTCGCTAACAGGTGGGACGACGCGGAAATTATTCTGAAGGGGAGGGACATAATGTTGACTGCTGACAGGATTGGTATGATGCATTTTTTCTCATCCAGCCCAAATGCCTTCGCAAGTTTCTTGAACAGAACGATACCAGAGAAAAATTTGATATACTGGTCGACGCTCGAAGGAACTTTGCAATCGAGAATCACAGTCGCGTGCAACTGCACCACGCAACAAATCGACAATTTGCTGAACTGGATAGGGAGGATGAAGCTGAACGGCAGAAATTTGAACATAGATGTATTATCATCTTCGCTCACGCCAATACAAAAATCTGATGTGCTTCTGATACTGGGGAAAACAGACCTCAATCCTTACAGAACCGAATTGATAAGTTACCTCAAGAGCGGGAATGGAATCGTGAACATAGCTAACATCGATGAAAAAGATTTGGAGAAAGGCAGCACGTTCGTTGAACTGTTTGGCATTTTGGAGTGCAAGGATGTTCTTGGCGGAGGAAATTGTGAAGGTGATGGCGAAAGTGAATTGAGTTTTGTCAAACCGGCAAGCACCTCGCAACTAACTTTCCAAGCGCACAAATTATTTTTCCACATGCCGATAAGATCAATTGGATCTCTGGGAACGATAATACCAATCGAGAATGCAAGCATACCGCCTTGCCTCGACACTGTATTCGAAGGTACTTTCAGTTTCAAAACGACAGACGCGAAGCATTGGATTTGCGGGAGCGATTCGGTTTATTTCGACACTGATGACAACAAACTCGCAGACATAATCGTGAAAGAGAACGAGACGTTCAAAATCAACAATTTTGATTTCAAGATTAATTACATTGAAATTAACAGGACATTCATTTCCATAAAATCTGGATTCAAGTTTGACGACTTCAGGACGGGCGGCGGCGAAAGCGGCAAACTAAAAATCTTCCCAGCGGACGGTGACGCGACAAAAGTTTTACTGAAGGCAGGGAACTACAACAGCGGCAATCCGATACCAGTCGTGGTGGTTAA
>CAYJUY010000099.1:0-2662 GCA_964373485.1 uncultured archaeon | reverse complement strand
AAGTTAAATGTTTATTTGCTGCAGGTGAAGTTGTTGGGTGTATACATGGGGCAAATAGAATTAGTGGCAATTCTCTCGCAGTCACTCAAGTTTTTGGAAAAAGGGCTGGCGAGTTCGCTGCAAGATTTTCAAAAGGGAAAAAATTTAAGGAACTTAATGCTGATCAAGTAAATTCCGAATATGAAAAAATTAAAAATTTATTTGAAAAAAATTCCGGAATTCGTGCAACAACTCTAAAAGAAAAACTTAGGAAAATTATGTGGAATTATGTTGGACCTACGAGAAATGAAAATGATCTTAAAAAAGTGATAAAAGAGATAGAAAATTTGAAAAAACTTTTTTCGAATGTTTGTATGAAAGATATTCCCAAAAAAAATCAAAATTGGCTTGATTATATCGATTTGACTAACATGATAGTTTGTTGCGAAGCTGTTGTACGTTCTGCACTAAGAAGAAAAGAGAGTAGAGGAGTTCATTATAGAGAAGATTACACAAAACTTAACAAAAACTTTTTCAGAAATATTTTTTGCAAGAAGGCAGGTAATAATATGGAAGTATTTCTGAGATAACAACTAATACGTTCAAATTAGGATGCTGTTCGTGTAAATGTTATGTCAAAATAAAAATGCATATCAACTTGTGAAAGAATTATTATTCGGTGTAATTTTTGAGAATAATTTCTCTCGCTCCCAGCAATACTGAAATACTATACGCACTTGGCGCAGGCAATCAGATTGTCGGCGTGACTACTTTTTGCGACTATCCTCCTGAGGCAAAAGTAAAAACAAAAGTAGGAGGATGGGTGAATGTAGATTACGAAACAATTAAATCACTTAATCCAGATATTATCGTCACATCAACAATCGTGCAAGAAAAGATAGCAGAAAAATGTAAAGAACTTGGTTTTGATGTGTTGCATCTTGACCCAAAAAATCTTTCTGAAGTTTTTGATACGATTCATAAGCTTGGAAAACTTGTCGCCAAGGAATCTGTAGCAGAATTTATTGTAAACAAAGTGCGTTCCAAAATTGTCGAGATTAAAAATTTGACAGAAAATATAAAAATGCGTCCGCGTGTTTATGCAGAAGAATGGCACAGGCCCCCTTTCGTTTGTGGGAATTGGATTCCCGAATTAATCACAATTGCTGGAGGGATTAGCTTGATTGAAGGCGGTCGCAGCAGAGAAGTGACAGCTGAAGAAATACAAAAATTTGATCCGCATTACATGATAGTTACATGGTGCGGTTTCAAAGATCGCGCCCAAACTGAAACGATAAAATTCAGGGAAGGTTGGGAGAATATTTACGCTGTGAAGAATGACAGAATTTTTATTTTTGACGATTCTTATCTTAACAGACCTGGACCAAGACTTGTTGAGGGGCTTGGGATGCTTGCAAGAACAATTCACCCGGAATTATTTTGATTAAAGCACAACTATTTTCGTTTTGTCTTTAGCTTTGTCCCAAAATTTGTCTACGTCTTCGGTTGTCCCAACGATTGTGCCGTAATGCATTGGTATCGCGATTTTCGGTTTGATAACTTTTACAGCCTCGGCTGCTTCGTCAGCAGTCATTACATATGTTCCAGAAACGGGAAGAAATGAGATGTCTATGTTTGCAAGCTCCTTCATTTCTGGAATCAGATCCGTGTCGCCTGCGTGGTACAGCCTCAACCCGCCGACAATCAAAACATACCCGCATTTTTTCTCTTGCTTGGCATGGAACGGCACGCCAGCTGATTTGAACTTGTTGACATTGTACGCAGGAACAGCCTCTATTGTGAATTCTCCGATCGCGATTTTTCCGCCAGGATTGATGTAAACAATTTCATGCACCTTAGATTTTATCGGCATCAGTTTTGCTTTGCATTCTTCCGCGGCAACTATTATTGTGTCTGCCTTGACTATCTTCATCAAATCTGGAATGCTGCAGTGGTCGTAGTGCTCGTGAGTTATCAAGACCAAGTCCGCTCCTTCGTGAGTTGTTATCGCATAAGGATCGAAGTACACGATTTTTTTCCCCGCGCGAATTTTGAAGCAGTCGTGAGCAAGCCTTTCGATTTCAAGCCCGAGAATTTTCATGAATATACAAACACTTCTTAAACTTATCTTTTTATTGTATAAACATGGCGAGACTCGAGTGCAACAAGTGCAAATCCGTGTATCAGGATGTCATACGCGTGAGAAAGTGTCCGCTGTGCGGCAGCAGGGAATTCAAAAACATAGAGGCAGTCGTGCCAATCTCGCAGTTTTCGATTGGATCCATGCGCGAGGGCAACATCGGCTTCTCCTACTACAGGACGATAAGGGCGGACGAATGGGCAGAATTTTGAGCATGAGCGAGAATTCTTAAATAAGGAAGTCCTTCTTTATAGAGAGGATGCGAAATGCCGTTCAGGAATTTGGATTTCAAGAAACCAGAGTTCAACAAAGTCTCTGATGTAGTCTGGGAAATACCGACGAGTTTCAAGAGCGGCATGAGTGTTCCTGTAAGAATTTACGCGAAGAAAAATTTGCTTGACGCGATGGACTTGGAAGTTTTTGACCAAGCAAGCAACTCTGCGATGCTGCCAGGCTTGCTGAAATATTCTTACGTATTCAGCGACGGCCACTCCGGCTACGGCGTGCCAGTCGGCTGGTGTGGTGCGTTTGATTTGAAAGAAG
>CAYJUY010000098.1:0-2701 GCA_964373485.1 uncultured archaeon | reverse complement strand
TGTGGGATAGACAGGCTTTGCCCAGACATGGTAAATTATCTTTTCCCCCTTGTAGGTTGTCTTGAAGTCGCATTTATTCAGGACGTTTCCGATCAGATTGTTGTCCGATGTCGACAGGTCTCCCAGCTGGTTTGCAACAATCGAGTCTACGAGTTTCTTTTGCTCCTCTGTTTTTCCCTGTTCTCCGAGCTTATCGTAATACTGCTGATATGTCAAATCGATCTGTTTTCCTTCTATCACTGCCGGGCTGTTGACGATCTTGCCTATTCTGTCTGTGACTTCTTGATCTGAAACTGGCCTGTGGTTTGGCGGATTCCTGTAATCGCACTCCGGCTTTGAACCGCCGGGAAGTGTCACGGTGAAGCTGCTGTCTACATAAATCGCACTCGGGTAGATCACCTGCGCCGGCGAGTCGTATTCGATTATCGGCGTGTAGTAGATGCTGTCGTACGACTTGTCGTACTTTATGGCTTGGAAGCATCCCTCCCTTCCAGGAAAGAGAGTCGAAACTCTTCCGCTCAGGATTATGCAATTTTGTGGCAGAAATCCAAGAAAACCTGAATGTTGTGCCGACGCGGTGTCGCCAAGGTTGAACCCCGGAATCGAGTCAAGGTCGACATCTGTAAACGGAACCTTGTAGGGCTTGCAGACCCACTCTGGCTTGTTCGCAAGCTTGTCCATCTGGCCGCTTGCAAGAGGAACTATGCCGCCAAGCCCCACTCCACTGAACTCAAATGTCAGATTGGCATCAGGGCCACAGTAGTGCGGCGCACCTCTTCCACCAATTTCGGTAACTGTTTCCTTGACATGATTTTCATCATAGATTTTTTCTTGAACCTGCGCGCAAGTCAGAGTGCATCTTCCGCTTTCGTATTTCAAACATCCGACTGCGTTAACTTCGTCCGAACCTGCGCCAGCTGCACAATATGCAAGGACACAAGTCGCGTATTGTTTCAGAATCCTCTGGTCGTTTGAGAGGAACAGCGAGTCGAAGCTTGTGACATAGACAAGAAACCATAGCGCCACCGCCATGACTATTACTGCGAGTACCAGAAGTATGACTGTCCTTACCGCTACTCCCTTCATGTGAAAAATTTTGTTTTCTGGAAACTTAAAGCAAAATTATTCTAAAAAATAAACAGTTACTTTCTTTTGTAAATTTCCGGTAGAAACTGTGAACTCCAAAATAGATATTGCAGAACAGCTAAGCATTTCTTAAGGAGATTTCAGATAAATTTTAGGAAGAGCATTAAACCATTCTGCTAGTTCTTTGTTGAAGATTGTAACAGGTGGTTCATTTCTCTTGCATAAAAATTGGCGGAAAGCTAGCGGAATGGCACATTCGCAAGAGGCAATATGACAGAGGATAATGTGATTTGATGAGCCGTGCAACCGAGATTTATCCGCTCCACCGACTGGTAGCGGGCGAACTTGAAAAGATAAGAAGCGACAGCCACAACTCTGCATCTCTTCTAAGATACCACCAGGCAAGGGTAGCAGACGGCATAACGCCTGCCAGGCTGTACAAGTGTCTCTGGACAATGAGAAGGATATCGACGATGCTCGGCAGGCCGTTTGAAGATGCAACGAAGGACGATTTTGTCAGGGTCATGTCCGACCTCGAGCTGAGCGGTTTTTCGGACTGGACGAAGATGGACTTCAAGGTCATCCTGAAGCATTTCTACAGGTGGTTTCGAAACTGGGAGGACGGGACACCACCGGAAGTAAGATGGATCAAGAGGACAAGAAACGCGCAGAACAAGAGGCCGATTCTTCCAAAAGATCTTCTGACGAAAGGAGAGAAGATGGCCCTTCTGAAGGCCACCAGAAATCCAAGAGACCGCGCTTTGCTGGAAATGCTGTTCGAGTCAGGAAGACGGCTGGGGGAGATCCTCACTCTGAAAATCAGGGACATGGAGTTCGATTCTGTAGGTGCGAAACTTTTCATCGATGGAAAGACGGGCGAGGATTTCGCGAGAATAATTTCTTCGGTTCCGTCTCTTCTTGTCTGGCTTGACAACCATCCGTCTGCAGAGAATCACGATTCCCCTGTCTGGACAGGGCTCGGAGGCCCAAACTGGGACACGCAGATTTCGTATGCAGCGGCCAGGATGATGCTTACGCAGGTTGCAAGGAGGGCAGGCATAAAGAAAAGGGTGTTCTACTATCTTTTCAGGCACACGAGAATAGACGAGACGCAGGGGATACTGACGGAATCCCAGCAGTGCATGATGTTCGGCTGGAAGTTCGGGTCCAGGATGCCCGCGATATACATGAAGAGGTACGGAAAGCACATCGACGACGCGCAGATGATAATGAACGGAAAGATTCCCTCAAAAAGAATGACCGTGGACGCGATGCAGGACAAGGCGTGCGCGCGATGCGGCAAGGCCAACTCTCCGGCGTCCAAGCTTTGCGGCGGCTGCGGTGCCCTGCTGGACGCGCGAGAAATCATGGAAATAGATCAGAAGAAGACGATTCTGGACAGGCTGCTTGTTGGAATAGCGGCGGATCCGCAGAAGTTCGAAGAATTGAGACTGGCACTGACAAAAATTTGCCGTGATAAAAATTAGAATAAACATCTGTGTTGAAATTCTGCAAGGCAGGTTGCTTACTCATGACCAACAGGAACAAAGGAGCCAATAGCAGAATTAGAATCCATATCACTTTGAAATCCGTGTGTTCAGAGTAATCCCAATGA
>CAYJUY010000097.1:0-2717 GCA_964373485.1 uncultured archaeon | reverse complement strand
GGGCGAACTGCGGGGTGATCACGAGGAAGTCCTCCTCGACGCCGACCATGTCGCCATTCATTGCGGTGCAAGTTTTACGCAACTTGTCAACAGATCTTTTTAATTCTGCTATGTCCTTTGCGCGGAGGTCTTTGATTTTCAAGAAAACAACGTTGCCCTCACGAACCATCTGCTGTATTCTATCCGTGTCGTCATACCCCTCAAGCTTTTCTATCCTCACATTAATTTTCCCATCGGCGCGCATCGCGTCTTCCGTAAGTTCCATGTACTCGTCAGAGGACTTCTCTTTCCTTTTCGGAAGCATTCCCCTGAGTTTTTCCAAAGCCATTCAATCACACTCAATAAGATAGATTTCGAGTTCCAAATTTAAATACCTGTTTTTTAGCTTTCAAAATATTTGAAAATTTCCTCGAAAACAGTTTGGTATTCAGGATTAAATTTAAAGGCTTGTCTGTTCATATTTCCGTCTCTAGTTTTTAAATTAATTTCTTTTTCTGTAATTTTTTCATTGTGTTGCAAAAACATTAGCTGGAAATCTCCCTTCTCAACTGTTCGAGCATGCTCACAATATTCCATATCTGAGTGCGCGTGTAGAGCGGCATATTCGGGTCGTTTGTTATTTCGTCAAGCAAATGAATCGCAGTAGAAGTTTTCAGTTCCGCGGATTTCGCATCGCTTGTCAATGCGCCTTTCGCATCCTCAGCCGCTGTGCGTATATTTCTAGGCACGGTCCTGTCGTTGATGATTGTCTCCAAAAGAGCCAGAACCTGTGATATGTCGGCCATACCAATCATCTCACTTCACCGCCTCTTTAATTTTTTCCTGCAGCTCTCTGAGCCTTTCTGTTATCTTGTTTTCAGTCTTCTCGAAACTTTTCACGCGAATCGAAATCGCCTCCTTGGTTTCCTTCAAGTCAGAAACAATTTCTTCGACCGGCTTGCTCACCATCACAGTGCCTGTTAATTTAAAAGCAGTTTTTTGTTTGCTGTTTTCCAGCTCTTCAAGCGCCTTGTCAATCTCCAAATCCTGGAGCTTCAAGTTTTCTCTCTGCATCACAACCGCTTGAAGCTGCTGCTGATAAGCCTGAAATTCTAAAATCATTTGTTTCGTTTCTTCTGTCATTTCCGGCATGCAAATCACTCCACATTTCAGGCATCTTAAATTTATTGAACAAATAGTCTATAAATACCCTTCATTTCACTTTATTTTCTATTTCTTCGAGCGTGCTTACAAGAGAAATATAGGTGTTTGCTATCGCTTTCATGTGACCCGTTTTTGTGCTAGTTACATGAACCTCTACAAAATTTTTTCCTGCACGCAATTTTATTTTGGAATATTTGTCGCTCTTTATGTCAGGCTTTAGACTTTCGACAACTAATTTCGGTCTCTTGCAAGGAATTTTAATCTTGAACTCAAACATCAATGTCAATCCTTTTGCTAGTATTCAAAACACTATTAAGGGTAAGTCCAGTTGCAAGCATTCCTAAATAAATTTTTTTCACTTCTTTATAAAATTTCAAAAAAGGAGGCGCCAAATGTTGGTCTGCTGCTTCTTTAATTTCCAGCCAATAGATTCCATCTACATCGTCACCGGCCATCCATTCACTTGACAAATATTTGAATTTTAAAACATCTATGTCGTATTTTTTAGATTTGTCATGATCTCCAAGAAACTTTATGTTACCCATTTTGAGCTCGAATTTTGCTTTGGTTCTAGTCTCTTCCCACAATTCTCTAATCGCTGCTTCTTCAGAGTTTTCATTTTCTTTTCTTGCTCCACCCGGCGGGGCCAAGTAACCTGCATATGGACTCTTTTTTCTAACTATAACCATAGCAGGAGGGAACAAATCATTTTGATAATCAGGATGAGTTACGTATGCAATCACGCCTTTAATTAATTCCATATGAAGAATACTTTGCACAAAATATTAATATTAAATTACCTTGCCACAACTCGCCTTAAAATTTCGGGTCTCATCTTTGCGTAAATCCTAAAACCGCAGTACGGGCAACGAACTTTGTCCTCGATTTTTGCAATTGTTTTTTTGCAATTTATGCACTTGTACATTTAGTTCACTTTTTTTGTGTTGACGGCAACCAAGAACCGCCAGCGAATTTTGAGCCGCATTTCTTGCAGACCCATATTCCAGCCGCGACTCTTGTGACATAATGCATATTGCATCTAGGGCATATATGCCTTTGCTTTTGAACTTTCTCCATGTCTGCAACGAGCTGTCGCACCTTTTTTCCGTATCTCGAGCCAAACCTTCCAGCAGATCCAATTTTTTTCTTCTTCGTCATAATCTACTTCCTCACAATTTTGAATTGCGGTTTTTGGCTAGAGTTGGAAATAGTCTCGAGTATCGCCTTCATCTGCTCCTCTGAAATCTCGCTCTTTATTCTTCCTGACTGATAAAGATTCACCAAATAGTTCTCGAGCTGCGCCGCTACTTCTGGCTTGACAAGTTTTATTCTTGCGAGCCTCTCTATCGCTGGCTTCGAAAGAATTTTTCTCAGCACAATTTTCTTCATGGCTTCTGCCTTCTGAATTTCTTCGATCTCTTGTTCACTCATTCCCAGCGACCTTCGCGATCTTGTCCAAAAATTTTCTGCCCTTCGCAGTTATTTTCCTTCCACCTTTCGAATTTTTTTCTACATAACCCTCTTTCTCGAGCTGCTGGAGGATTTTTCTGATTATGTTCCCCGACGAGGGCTTG
>CAYJUY010000096.1:0-2735 GCA_964373485.1 uncultured archaeon | reverse complement strand
CACGCATATTTAAAAGGATTCCCGCGCTACCACTTTGGCAGTTTTTTCTTAATTCTGTCCTCAGGCCGCCCAACAATCACATTCCCATCAACTTCAACCTTCGTTCCGCTCGGCAAAGTGAAAACGAAAATACAGTTTTGCTTGATTATTTTTTTTTCCTTTCCAGAAGATTCGATCACGAGCGTGTTGTAAGTCTCATCGGCAACTTTTCCCGAAAGATTTTTTTGGGTCGGGTCCGAGGATTTAGCTACCTTGACCTTGAGTCCGATGAGCTCGTGCCTCACCAAGTTGAGCGCGGTAATCGGCATAAAGAATTCTTGGTCGACTTAATATAAGTTTTTGAGAGGAGTACAACCACCCAGGGTGGTTCTAAATCCATACATAGTGCCTTTCTTCACAAACTTTTCATGAGATGAAGGCCAAGAAATATGTGGGGAAATATTTCTTGAACGTGATGTTTAAACAGGAAAACAGCAAATTAATTGTAATCACTGCGTTCAGTTCGCGCAGGCGATATCATGAGCAAGATAAGTTACGACAAAGACGCGGACGCGATGTACATTAAGGTCGACAAAGGAAAGTACGAAGTTAGTGAGGAGATTGAGAACGGGATAATCCTTGACCTCGACAAGAAAGGAAAAATTCTTGGCGTCGAAATACTGAACGTAAAGAGCCGCTTAAGAAATGAAATCCTAAGGGAACTAGTTCGAGCTTAGGAAGGAAATCGGGCTAACTTATTTCAATCTGCTCCTCGGTGTAGCCAAGCTTCTTCAGAATCGGCATGATGCGCGCCTTGTGGTTGCCGAGCAGCTCGATGTGGTCGTCCTTGTACGTTCCTCCGCACGCGAGCGCGGACTTCAGCTGCTTCGCAACTTCCTTCCCGTTCGTCACGCCCTGCACTATCGTCGTGATTTTGCCGAATCTTCGCGCCTCTGTGAAAACTTTTATTTTTTGCTCTTGCTTTTCAATCTGGCCGCACACGCAGAGAGACGGCTTTGGCAGCCCGCAAACAGGACAAATTTCCTCAACCATTATTCCTTCTTTACCTCGCTCTGTTTCATTTTGATCTCGCTCTTTATCGTGAGCATCCTCGCGATCGATTTCCTCAGCTCGCGTATTTTCCCCGTGTTCTTCACAGGCTTGCCCATCCTCGCGTTCCCCCTCTCCTTCATCAGCTCAAGCTTCAGTTCCGAAAGCTTAGAATTCAAACCTTTCGCGTCCATTTCCCGAATTTGCTTTGTCCTGATTATCGCCATTAACAACAATCGTTTCCTAGTATTTATAAACATTTTCCAGACTTAAGTTTTTCGCCGCTTCAAAATTCACGATGCGTTCTTTGGGGCGGATTCTTTTTCCCTGATTTTTACTTCGCTCGGCAGCTCAGCCATTATTCTGACCTGTATCCCGACCATTCCCGGTTTCAGCATCGCCTTTGCAAAACCCCTCTGCACAAATTTCTCTGCGTACTCGCCAGAATAAGCAACAAATCCCCTGCGGAATTTTTGGAACCTCGACCTCTCGCTGCCTGCCAGCTTTCCGGCAACGCGAATGGAAACGCCGACTGCACCTGCATTCGTGACCTCCTCGAGATAGAAATTGCAGACTTTCTTGAAATTGATCCCTTTCTCGAGAGCTTTCGCAATTCTCCTCGCGACTATGTTTGAGTCCAACAAAGGATTCTCAACTTCCTTCACGTCGACAAGTGGATTCTCCAATCCGAATTTTCTTTTGATGTCTTCGGTCAACTCTGCAATTCTCCTTCCAGATTTCCCGATTATCAAACCCGGCCTGTGCGCATAAACGATTATCCTCGTGCCGAGCGGAGTGCGCTGCGTCTCTGTATGGCTGTAGCCGGCCCGGTCGAACATTTCGCGCAAATATTCCTCAAGCTGCGACTCGCGTACGCCCTCCTTCACGAAAACTTTCTCGATCGCCATCATCTCTCCTCCAAGACAACTGAAATGTTCGTCACTTTTGCTTCTCGCCCGCGGAACTTCGCGATACTTTTCGGCCTCACGTATCTGTAGCCCTTGTCCGCCTTTGCAATTTTCACAAAAAGTTTCTCGGTGCTCATATTCTTCTGCTTCGCGTTCGCCTCTGCAGAATTCAGCAAAGTCAAAAACGCTTGAGTAGTTTTTGGAAAAATCTTTCCATCCAAAGTTTTTTTCTCGGAAATAATTTCTGTCAAAACATTTTTCGCCTTCGCAAGATTTTTGTTCCTTATCGCACTAGCCACAATCTGCGACTGTTTGAAGGAAATTCTCTCGGCGACGAAACGTGCGCCAACTTGCTGCGCCATCTACTTCACCGCGATGTGCTTCGACCCTCTCGACGCACCGATTCCCGGCGCAGAATGCTTGACGCGCTTGATCGTAATGGAGAACTCGCCAATCCTGTGGCCAATCATTTCAGGCGCGACATTGATCTGAATCCAGTCTTTCCCGTTGAAAACCCCGAGTTTTGTCCCGACCATCTCAGGCAAAATTATCATGCCGCGAACGTGCGTCTTGTGGAATTTTTCTGGATTTTTCCTTATGTTCTCAAGAAGTTTTTTCTCCTGTTCGGTGAAGCCGCGCTTGATCGTCCTCCTCTCGCGGGAAGTAAGCAACTTGGCGAACTCGTCAATCGTCAGTCTTTTGAGTTCGTCGATTTTCATTCCCCTGAAGCTGAATTCTTTCGGCATAAGACCAAGATATATATTGAATCACATAAACCTTTAAAACTTTTCATTTGCT
>CAYJUY010000095.1:0-2763 GCA_964373485.1 uncultured archaeon | reverse complement strand
GAAGCGAGCCGGCGTGACAGGTTTTGGAATTTTAACAGGATTCTATTCGAGAAAACAACTCAAGCAAAAAGGCGCAAAATTTGTTTTCAAAAATCATAAAGAAATTCTCAACTTCTTGCAATCTGCGCGAATTTAGGCGTGATTACAAGATAGCCCTCTTCTGTGCCGGCCAAATCAAAACCGTAATTGCTGCAAACTCTCTTCAGCTTTTGGACAGAAGTTTGGAATTGTCCCAAATCCCTTTTCTGCAACTCCCTTGTTTTCAAAAAGAGTATGTTGCCTTCCCTCACGAATTTGGTGATGCGATCTATGTCGCCTATACCGCCAAGGTTTTCGATGCGCACATTAACACGCTCGACAGGCTCCTCTGCAACAGGAAGCTCGACGTCCTCTTCGCCCTCCGAAATCAACCTCTTCAAAAATTTCCTAATCATTTTCCAAACCTGTATAAATTATATGTGCTAATATAAATTTAAGCTATTCGCAAGAGGTATGCGTGCCATTTTTCTGATTTTGTTTTTTCAATTCTCGGCTTACATCGTCTCGACGAAGTCCGCAGCGTTCCTCAGGCTTGCCGAAAACCCTGGCTCGGCGCCTAGGATTATGACTTTCTTCCCGTATTCTTTCGCTTTCTGGATTACCGGCAGAAAGTCCGCGTCTCTCGTAGCGAGCGCGATGTAATCGATGTCGTACATCAGCGCAGCTTCTGTCGCAGCAACTGCAACTGAAACGTCCACATCGTTCGCCTCGTCTTCTTGGACCGCGAGTATCATCTCGACCTTGTAGCCCTCGTTGATGATCGCCTCGATCAATTTCTCCGGGGCAAACTGGTTGATGAAAACTTTTGCCACAACAACCCTGCCGTACTGCAGTACTCTTTTCTTGAGTTCCCGCAGGTCGATCATGAACTCCTTGCGGAGCATGTTCGGACCGTCCACGAAAAGTGCGACAGTGTTTTCCTCAGGACTTTTTGCAGCCCTCTTCACTTTTGAAGCATACATGTAAACCACTCCTTCAAAATCAATTCAAAATCAGTCTTTAAAGCTTTTCGTTTTTCAAAAATTTCAGCCCTTCAGCGTGAAGCTCTTCCCTTTTATTTCAACAGCAGAGCCGGTGAGTGTGTATTGTGTTCCGTCATATAGCATGGCTCCTTGAAAACCAGATATTCCGACTGTCGAATTCGCGAGTTGCGTTGTGGTGCTCTCGTAGCCGATTTTCTCGATGCTCCCATAAACTCTCACGAGATTTATTTTGTCAATTGTCACAGGGCTTATCGAATAGCCGCTCGGCGCAAGCTGTGCCTCCACCGAAAAACTTCCCGCCTTTGGTTTGATTCTCGTTTCCCCAGAAGAAGCTCCTATCGCGGTTCCCGAAACAGAAAGTATCCCATTCTTTATCGACATCCTCCCATTGAAGCCAGCGAACGAAACAGTAGCCTGCTCGTTCAAATTCGAGAAAACAGAATCGCCGACCGAGGTGTCAATCACGTGTATCCCGCTCACAGTCACGGTCGCATCCTCAAGCCTCAGCTCGTCCTTGAAAAAATTCTCGCTCGACTTCATCGTGAAATCAAATCTCTCTCCTGCAGGCTGTCCTCCAAAAATATTGGTAAGATCCCCGCCGATGACAGGAATTGCGCCGAAGGAAAACCCAGAAGGATTGTAATACAAGAAAGCAACTATCGCAACGACAACAACGATTCCAAGCGCGATTTTTGTCGAGGTCGAAATAGAAAAACGAGACCTGTGAGGATGTGGCATAAAACCTTTATAGGAGTCTATAAATATATTAATTCCGCTAAAAACAGTGAGTAAATATGGATTTTCAAACTTTTCAAATACTTGGCGGCCAGGATTTCTTCAGCCAGATATTTTTCTTCATACTTTTCTTCGGATTCATTTTCTTCTACCCGAGACTGATGCTGATGCAGGTCATGTTCCAGCTCGAGAGGAGCGTGCGCATGCTCGAGGACTTCTCGCACAAGGGGAAGAGCATAGCCGTTCACAAAGTCTCCAAGTCGCCGAGCAAGAGCATACGCGAATCCATTTCGAACTTCATGGAATTTTTCGTGATAGAACCGGTGAGCATCGACCCGTATGGAATCATGCCAAAGATCGAGCACCTGATGAATCTCAGCGAGAAGAGGTTCAAATATTTCGTGAAGAGCATCGCGCCAAAACTCAGCGAGGAGGAGAAGGCCAACATGACGATGACTCTGGCCGGCGCAATCTCGCTGAATCAAATCATGAAAATTGTGAGGCACTTTGTTGAGATAGTTAAAAAAACGAAAAACCTCCAGATCGCGATGCTCTTGCAGATGCAGCTTCCCTTCATCGAGAAAATTTCCAAGGCGATGCTGAAGGGGACAGAAGCCTTCGCAAACGGCTGGCCTGTCGGCGACGCTCTTGGTCCGCTTGTTGCGTCTCACATGATTGGAGACAGCCGCGCAAAAAACATTGCAGACGACGAGACGATTGTTGTGAAAAAGAGAATCAAAGGAAGAAACGTTTTCATCATTCGTGCCAGAGGCCCCGGCGGCAGATTGGGCAAGCTTGGCAAAGCAGTTGAAATACTTTCGAAGAAAAGAAAGGTTGCGAAAATAATATCGATTGACGCAGCTGCAAAATTGGAAGGCGAGAAGACAGGATCGATAGCAGAGGGAATTGGAGAAGCAATAGGAGGAATTGGTGTTGACAGAAGTTAAATAGAAAAATTAGCGACTGACAACGAATTGCCACTGGATTCTGTTGTAGTAAAAATGAG
>CAYJUY010000094.1:0-2767 GCA_964373485.1 uncultured archaeon | reverse complement strand
TAGTAATTTATACTATTTCTTATGTATCTCAAACGTTCAAATTCCTCGTAATCGAAATCTCGAATTAAATTTTTTAGAAGTTCACCAATACAAATGTGTGAAAGCACCTTGTAACCATGAGAAATACAAACTGCTTCAAGAATTTCGCGTAAAGAATCGTAGGCAAGCGATACGTATGCGGAAATATTCTGTTTGTTTAGGTTTGCAGTTTTGACTACCGTTTCTTTTATATCTGACATCTCTATGAGGGACTTAATCAAATTCCCGTCTATTTTCGTTTTCTTTATCAAACTTTTTCTACGGCATTCTTCTAAATCCATTTTATTTCACCCTGCAAAACTATTCCATTCAAAACATTGTTTATCAAATGCTTGTTGGACAGATTCTTGAGATCTTTAACCACAAATAGCTGTAATTTCCTGTTTATTTTCTTTTCAAATTTGTCAAGACCAAGAAGTTCGCCTTTCTTTTCTGAAATCACTACCAGATCGAAATCGCTAGTATCTGTGTCCAAACCGTGCGCTCCAGAGCCAAATAACACTACAGCCGGTTTCAGATAAAATCTGTTCAACGCCTCCAGCAACCCAGACTCCTTGATTTTTCTCAAATTGTAGAATATTTTCAAATCTCTATAAAGGTCATCTTCTAAATTTGCTCTGTAAAGACTTAACATCCTTTCTTTCCTTTTTCCCACAATACCCATCTTAGACAATTTTTTTAACTCCTTGCTTGCAGTTGCAGGTGAAATTTTCAGAATTCTAGCGACCTCCCTGACGTTGAGTTCCCTTTCCGGATATTCAAAAAATAGTTTTAATGTGTTTAATTCCTTGAACATATGTTCAATTTTATGAACACGTGTTTAAATATTTTTCCGTGCAGAAGACTTTGTCCTTTGAGACGGCTCTGCCTTACTTGGCCACATGCTTCAGCGTAATCAGCCCGAACCTGCCATCGTTCGTCGAAAGGAATATGTTCGCTTGGAATAGCGTTCCTGGAATGATGCAGGGCGTTATGTAGATGTCCCACACCCCGTTCGAGAACGAAGTGCTGTTCGAATATGTTGTGCCGTCGATGTCAACCCTCACGGTGCCGGACAAAGACAGAGAGCCGGCAGACGGATCAATCACAGTTCCCCTGAATCGCCATGTATTAGAGACACAAGTTGTTGCAGTTTTCTCCAGCGAAGTGCCGCTTCCAATGAAAATTTTGTAGTATCCAGATTTTCCAGTGCTGTCGTTCACGAATATTCCCACAGTCGACCTTATAGAGGACAGATCATTCGAGGTCGTAAGCGTCAAGCTCCACTCGCCGCTGGTTATCGTCGCGCTTGCAGTGTCCCCAGTCTCCAGCACGGTCGCCTTCACGGTTCCTGACGAAATTGCAACGCCAGTCGAGCTGTAGAGCGAGCGTCCGCTTATCGTGATCTGGTTCACGTTCGTCGTGAAGTTGATGTTCGCCGTCGCCATGTTGCCCGCCGTGTCGTTGCAGTAGAATCTCACGCCATGCGGTCCTCTCGACAACGCTGTCATCTGGTTGTTCCAGTTTCCAGTGCTGTTTGCCAAAGTTACATTCGCTCCGCTGTCCAAACTTCTGCCACACCAACTGCCTGCTTCGTTCAGCGTCACGTTTGCCCAAGTTTCGTTTATCGTGTAAGTCGTGTTAGTCGGAGATTGTATCGTTATCGTCGGAACAATTGTATCCACAGTGAAGTTTACATTCGCCGGCGTCGCCTGGTTTCCAGCAGAATCATTCGCGTAGAATCTCACGTTATGCGGCCCCTCGGAAA
Source organism: uncultured archaeon (assembly GCA_964373485.1). GTDB lineage: Archaea > Aenigmatarchaeota > Aenigmatarchaeia > CG10238-14 > SCSR01 > JABABT01. The sequence goes on along the minus strand of CAYJUY010000094.1, from coordinate 981 downwards.
GTCCTGTCATCTGGTTGTTCCAGTTGCCCGAGGAATTCGTGAGCGAGACGTTTGATCCTCCATCAAGACTTCTGAAAACAACGCTTCCTGCTTCGTTGAGAGTGACGTTTGCCCAGACTGTGGAAGTTGTGAATGTGGTATTCGTCGGCTGTTGTATCGTTATCGTCGGCGCAGTTGCATCGACAGTGAAGAAAACTGTGACAGTCGACTCCGCATCATTTCCTGCTGTGTCGTTCGCGTAGAAAGTCACGCTGTGCGGCCCGTCCGACAAGCCAGTCATTTGGTTGTTCCAATTTCCTGACGAGTTCGTCAAGCTTGTGTTTGCTCCGCCATCGAGACTCCTGAAGACTACGCTTCCCGCTCCATCAAGCGTGACGTTCGCCCACACAGTCGAGGAAGTGAAAGTCGTGTTCGTCGGCTGCTGAACAGTTATCGCCGTTCTGACAATTAAATATACTGACGAGTTCGACGCGGAGGTCCAGTTCGCATTTCCGGAAGTGTTGTACACGACATTGTGCGTGCCGATTCCGAAGGAAGTCGTTATCGTCGCGGGATTTCCCGATGCGGAAGACGTGTTGACATACAGGTTGAAAGTCGGGCCGAGGAGGCTCGTCTTGGAATTCCCTCGTATCGCTCCAGAATTCGTAGCTTTCACGGTCTTGTTTCTCGCCAGACTGTCGATGAAAGTTCTCACGTCAGGCGTCCCTTTATTTACAGTGATGGTGAAGTTTGAATTCGCCTGCGAGTAGTTTGCGGTCTGCGGCGAGTCGCAGCTCCCCGTCGAGACTCCGCCAGGGAAAACAAAACCAGTCCTCGGCGTGACGAGCGGGTATATCGTCCCGTTGGTCACGTTCACATAGTAGTTGTTCGCTTCCGTGGAATCGCTGTTTGTCGACGAGCATGCTTCGTCCGTAGTGGCGTTGTAGGTTATTGTCGAAGTCGATGGAGTAAGAGTTATTGCCTGAGATGCTCTTGAAATCG
>CAYJUY010000093.1:0-2775 GCA_964373485.1 uncultured archaeon | reverse complement strand
AAGGAGCAGGGACGTATTCGGCGAACGATTTCACGCGCGCGACTGATTCGCTTGCATTTTCTCTTCAAAAATTTTCTCGAATTTTTCTCGCGAAAATTTTTCGAGAGGAATTTCAGAGTAGTGCATTTGATTTCATCAGCAGTTGCGAGCGCTTGGTGACATTCGCCTACTAGGGATTCCGGCTTCATGTGGGTGAGTTACAACCCACAATCGGAACTCGGCTCGCTTTTAGGGGGTTTGCTTTGCCTTTCGGCATTGCGTCCCATTGTGGCGAGCTTTGTGCGTCGCGTGTAGCCCAGGAAATTCGGAGCATACAGACTTCGGTCAGCGAGAAAACGACTTCGAAATTCCATTGACATCAGAGAAAACTTTCTCGAATGGTCCTTGGAGCTCGGCTAGGTCGTAAGAATTTAGCTTACGCGGAATGCTAATCAGCGCCCAAACCCTCTTATCTGAAAAGTTGAATCTTATCTTGTAGCCTTGATAAGCGAGATTCCGAATTTGTTCCTTTATTTCCCGCCTGGAATTTGATTTAATCTCCTTGCACTCGATGACAATTTTCTCCGAAGGTAAGAACAAATCAACTATTGTGTTTCTCGAAAGCGGAAAGTTTAGTATGTGTTGAATGTTGAGTTTGGTTAATTCTGAACTCAGCTGAGTTTCTTGCGGTGTCGCCCTAAGTTTCAGGCTTTCAGCCGCGCCTCTTTGTCTGCCTTCGACAACCTTTTGGGACTCTGAGTGCGTCTTGAACCATCCCATAGAGTCTTTCTGAGATCTTCGGAACTCGTCCAGAACATTCTCAAATGATGCCGATTTCAAGCTCGCCTTCAGCCTGTCGCATATTCTTTGAGCAGTCTTGTACTGTAAGTTCTTTATTTTTCCAGTCTCGTATTTCGAGATGTTTTTGCTCTTGTTGCCTACGTGTTTTTCGAACTTGTTCTGGGACATTCCCAAAGCAAGCCTCAATATCAAGAGCTTTTTGGGATCTTTTTGAACAATTTCTGGTTCTATGTTTTTGAACTCATTAGTCTCTTCCACGGTTTGTCTGTAGAGATCTGCTAGAATCTTCTCCGATAAGAGGGGTTTGGGCATGCTAATCATACAGACCTAGTAAGATTTAAATCTTACTGACCTAGCGCATCATTCTCATCGCTGTCTACCGTCGCCCGTTCCTTCCTCTGCTTTATCAGCAGCGGTCTCACATGAGTGCACCTTTCCCGTGGGAAAAGTTCGCAACATGCGACACGGGTCTCGCTCGATGGTCCTCAAGGACGTAGTGCACGTCCCGCGAGTTTAACCGACTTAACGGCACGCCTCACGGTACGAGCTTTATCGTCCCGATAGCCCTCTTAAAACCATTATTTTGGCCTGTTTTTCTATATGCTTTAATTTTATTTTTGGTATCAGCTTCAAAGAAGATAGGAAAGTCAGTTTTAAGTCGAAGGCATTTCTTCCTTTGTAAGGAATTATGCTTGAATTATAACCAAATTTCTGGAATAATTTCTGATCCCTTAAAGCCTCTGTCTTCTTGTTGTAGGTTATTTTAACCAGTCCTGTTTTGTAATAGAAATTTTGTGGCATTATTGTCCCATCAGCATCTATTTTTCCACTGAAGTAAGCTAGCATCTGATTTTCTCTGCCGATGAAATTTTCAATAGAGCCATCCAATTTGTTGAATAAGTTAAGCAATAGCCAGCTATTCGCATAAGTTCTTTTGGCTTCACCATTGTTGATTAGTATTTTTCTTATCCTATTACTCTCCTTAATAAGACTCTTAAGGAAAGTGTGGAAAGAATCTATCAACTCTTCGCTTGTGTTTGTGAGCCCTACCGACCCGCCGAACACGTATTTGTCTCCACTCCACAGACCCAAATTATAGAAAGTCCCGTTGTCAAGTTTTACTTCTTTTCGAATAGACAAGGGCTTAAACTGGTTCTTCACTTTAGTTATTACCCACCCATCAACAACTTGGAGCGTTTTTGGGTTTAGAAACTTTACTATACCGACTTTCATCTTTAATTTATCCAGTCTAGTATATATAAAGTTTCCTATATTTTGAAGACTAACGGGATGACGATGGCCATGCACTACCTCTCAGCTTGTCTGGTAAGCCCTTTAGACTGACCTCCATCCTGCTGTCGATCCTGGTGAGATGTCCGGCGTTTAATCCAATTGAACCGCAACGCCCACCCCTTGTGTGCTCCCCCGCCAAATCGGGGAAAGTAGAATCATTCAAAACTAAATTCTAAATTCGACTCCACTTTCTTTCCCTTAAGTTCGGTGTACAGGGAAAGCACTTTACACCGACCAATTCTGACTTTCCCGGCATTTCACCCTTGCGAGTATACTCCCCAGGTGGCCCGCTTAACACCTACGCTCCGGCACTGCAATCCCCCAAGAGGACTGCAACACCAAGCGGGCATCGTTTACGGCTAGGACTACCGGGGTATTTAGCACCCGGCATTTGGTTAGACACACGGATGTATCTAATCCCGAATGAGCCCTTCTGAAGACCCTATGTCCTAAGCATCCTCTAAGGAAGGTTCGCTCCCCTAGCTTTGATGGTCGCCGAGAAATAGTTCCGGATTAGTTTGTTCAACTTCTCCTTCTTAGCCGGATGCGATAGACCAATAAGCATTGCATAATTTATCACACTTTTGGGACCAGCAAACTCAAAATGATTTATCCCATCTTCACTTTTCCATTTCCATGTGGGAAGACCGGTCTTCATTCTAATCTCCAGTTTTTTGATTAGTTCAAGGAGACCATCTCTGA
>CAYJUY010000092.1:0-2836 GCA_964373485.1 uncultured archaeon | reverse complement strand
CGCCAGACAAGGCAATCATTACCACAGTCAAAATAGAGTAATCAGACTGAGATTGGGTCCTTCGGAAAAACTCTCTTACTGTCGTCTTCCACTGTCCTCACTTTGTTTGGTCTTCACTCTTTAACCCTTCAACAAGTTCTTCTACCTTCTCATAAATTAAGTCTCTTAATTTTCTTATTTCGTCTATTGTCCTTTCAGATTGTTTTTGCCCTAATTCTCTCTTCACACCCAATGCCCAATCTTCTACTTTTGATTTATACTTTTCAGGTATTTTTTCAGCACACATGAAAGTAATAATTTTATCAGCTTCTTCTAACATAGACTTTGTTACTTTTTTTGCCTTAGGACTATGAACATCGATACCAATTTCTTTTAAAACAATAATCACATTTTCATCTACCTTATAATCTCCACCCGCAGGGTCAATTCCAGCGCTTTTAGCTTTTGTTCCAGAAAGTCTTGAAAATATAGTTTCTGCCATTTGACTTCTTCTTGAATTGCTCATACAAACGAAGAGGACTTTTTTCATATCAATCTATTTTCAATTTAGAAATCCGCAAATATTAATTTCATGCAGGGGTTGGGATTTGAACCCACGGAGGGAAGTTCGGCTCAAATCCTTTGCAAGTCTTCGAGGATTTTCTTGTCCCTCTTGATCAGTTCCTTCAATTCCCTTTTGACGAATTTTCTGGGCACCGTCATACGACCGACCTTTTCAATATCTTCTCCACTTCCCCTAAGGTAAGATTATTGTTCACGCTATAAATTATTATCCTTTCGATTCTGCTCTTTCTCAATCTCAGAGACTTGCCGTTGAACTTCAAGAAAATCATCGTGCTGGCATATCCTGTGCGCTTGTTCCCCTCGCTAAACGGCTGAGCGCGCGGGATGTCGTGCAGCAGAATTGCGGCCTTTCTGTACAAGGTCCTCGCTTTTCTGTGGTTGCGGATTATCGTATTCAGCTCATTCCTAGAAAGAATGTCGGTTTCCTCACCGCTTTCCCCGACTATGTTGTCGTGTATTTCTATAATGGCGTTCTTACTCATGTTCGCAATCATACAATTTAGTATGTTATCCGGCAGTAAAAGTGCAGGGGGTGGGATTCGAACCCACGGATGCACTAAGCAACTGGCACCTCAAGCCAGCGGAATTGACCAGGCTATCCGACCCCTGCTTGCATTAAAGGTTTAAGCGCCGCGTATTTAAAAATTGGTTATGGAAAAGGAAATTCTTGCTGAAATCAAAAATCGTTGGGAAAGCGCCTACAAAAGTCGTGATTTCAGGCAATTGCCATGGGAAACTGTAGAACCAGATAAAGAGGTGGTAAATCTGGTTAAGAGCGGAAAGATCAAAACAGGAAAAGTTTTAGATTTAGGATGCGGCTCTGGCACAAATTCAATTTTCTTGGCGAAATCCGGGGCGAAAGTTGTCGGCCTGGATATTTCGCCGAGCGCGATAAAGATTGCAAAAGAAAGGGCTGAGGCAGAAAATGTAAAATGTAAGTTCATTGTGGGGAATGCATACGAACTTGATTTTCCAGAAGAAATTTTCGATTTGATTTTGGATCGTGGTTGCTTCCACCACATTCCGATAGAATTTCGCGAGAAATTTATAAAAGGTGTAAATCGCGTTTTGAAAAAATCTGGAATGTATTTTTTACAGGCATTCAGCGACAGCAACCAATGGGGGCAGGAGAATGAATTTTCTTTGAAAAGATTGAAGAATTATTTCGGAAAATATTTCGAATTCTTGGAATCGAAAGAAATAGTCCACATGCAACCAACTGGAGAAAAGGTTTTTCTTTGGTCAGTCCTAATGAAGAAAATTTAAATTTTGCCCAGCAACTCGAAAATTGTTCTGACCGACAAGAATTGTGTGACATTATTTTCGCTCAGATTTCCTCCGCACAAAGTCATCCCAATTATTTTTCCCCTGACCGAAGAAACGATTTCCTGAAACTCACTGAAGTTAATTCCATCTGGCTCGGGATGGTCAACACTCGGCGCTATAGAAGGATCGAAACAATCCACGTCAAGATTTACCCATATTCTTTCATCCTGAGTGAAAATTGAAACTTGCTCTTTCGCATTTTCCAAATCTTCCTTTAGTTCATGCGGGGTTAAGTAGAATATTTCTTCTTTCTCCAAATATTTCATCAAGTCTTCATTTATCGAACGCAATCCAATTATACAAATATTTTCCTTCCCGATAATTTCTGCAGTTCTCTTCAGCCATGTAGCACTGTTTACTTTTTCATTTGTAAAACCATCAATTGACTGTATTTTTTCATCAGTGTAACTGTCGAGCAAATCTGTGTGCGCATCGAAGCTGACAACTTTTACATTTCTCAAATTCTTGCAAGCATGGTACGATGCGATATCCCCCTTCGTAATTATTAGCGGAGATCTCCCGCTTGTGAAAATTTGTCTCAATTTTTCGCTGAGTTTGTCGTAATCAGTTATGTCACCAATGTCGCAAATTTTTTTGCTGAACAAATTTTTCTTTTTATAAACATCGAAAATTTCCACGAACCAACTTTGCTTGCGTATGCTATCTATGTAATCTTTCCCATTTATTCCGTTCGGCACCCCAATAACTACAACGTCAGAATCCTTCTCGCTGAACAAATCCGTGAAAAATTTTTCGTACATAGCTAAGTTTTTGTTAAGTTATATTCATATATTTGCTTTGGAAAGCAAAAGGCATAAAAAAGAAAATTGGAAAATTATTGTTGACAAATTTCCAACTGTATTTTGGAAGCACATTTAAATTAAACGAAATAATTAACTGCGTGAGCAAAGAAATCTGCGGACTTCAGTCCGCCGGATGAATTTGC
>CAYJUY010000091.1:0-2865 GCA_964373485.1 uncultured archaeon | reverse complement strand
GGCAGTAACTCTGACTGTCGTAAAGTAGCGTAAATATGAGAGGTTTCAAGGAAACATATACTGGAGTATAGAAAAGTATATAAATGAACAATTAATTAACAAGGTATATGTTACAGAAAATTCAGGAAAGGCCAAAAACCGAACTTCCAGAGAAGTTCGAGAAACTTAAAGAAGAAGACTTAAGAGTCGTTCAGATCGGTACGATGGTCAGAAATATCTGGACCCAAATAAAACAAAAGACAGAAGTCACAGATGTTAAACAGGAACTTTCTAAAGAATTTAATCTCAGCGTAACCTCGATAGAAAGATTGGTTTCAGGAAATAGTTCATTGCCATTGAAGTTCGTTCACAGAATACTGATGATATGGCAAGAAACTGTAAAACCCGACGAGGAGAACGTCAGCCGGATAATTAAATTCGTTGAAGAAAATGCTTTCTTCAAAGGAGACAGTAATTCGGTGCCAGTAAAACTTCCGAAATACCTGACGCCCCAACTTTCTTATTTGATAGGTGCGTTGAGAGACGGATCTTTACCAAAGGTTTACAACAACGAATACGAAGTACAATTCAGCCAACTTAACATAGAATGGCTTGAAGCTGTAGTAGCTCCTTTAATTGAAAATGTTTTTGGAATAAGAGCAGAAGTAGAGTCTTACAACGGACAAACGCCAAGAATCAAAATTTACTCAAAGCCAATTTACGTCTTCATTAAAATTTTCTTTGAGCACCCAGAAAGGTTACAAGTAACGTGGGAGGTGCCAAGTTTGATTCGGAACTCTCCATTGGAAATTAAGAAATGGTTCATTAGAGGGTTCTTTGATTCGGAAGGCGAAATAAACGTCAGACAAAAGAGGATAACAATCCATCATTCTTGGAATGGGAAAACACCAATCGTGCTAGAACAATTAAAAGAAATTTTGGAACGAGATTTTAACGTTCGTGCAAAAGTTAGCAAACCACATAAAGAGAAAAACTTTCCGAGCTTCGATTTAAGAATTAGTAAGGAAAACGTTTTGTTATTTTACAAAAAAATTGGGACTTCGCATCCTGAAAAATTTAAAAAATTCCAAACTTTTTGGAATCCCTCATAGCGCATTCCCTTGCCGTTTAAATGACGGCCCGTCTGAATGGCTTAACGACTTCCCCGCTGTCCCGGGCCGGTACCCAGCGAAATTGCCGTTCTGGTGAATAAGCCAGAGACCTCCAGTGGGACATTCTCTTAAGAGTATCGAATATACTTTTGGTGAACCCAATACGAAGACCCCGTAGAGCTTTACTGCAGTCTGTTGCTGTGGTAAAGTCTTCGTTGCATAGAGTAGGTAGGACACGTCATCAGTGCGAGATTTCGGTCTCGCGCGAGTGGAAAGTGTAACACTACCCTCCGGAGACTTTACTGCTCACCCCAAAAGGGGACAACATCAGATGGGCAGTTCGGCTGGGGCGGTACACCTTTGACAAGAGATCAAAGGTTCCCAAAGGTTTCCTCATCTGGGGCACGAGCGAAGGTCCTCACAATTTTCCAGCTGCGCGAATGATTACACCGTTCCAGTCTGATTTCGCAAGAAAGATGAAGACGGAGGTAGCTAATGATGCGCAGCAGAAAATGACTTTCGTTCGCCCAACAGAAATCCAGAGTAGAGTGCAAACGCAAAAGGAAGCCTGACTGGATTCCGCAAAGCGAGGAATCCAGCCGCGAAAGCGTGGGTTAGCGATACATCGATGACTCTTAATGGGTCACGGTGGTCTAAGAAAAGCTACAGTGTGTCGAGTTAATTCTCGCATACGGCGAACTCGGGGATAATGGGCCCGTGAAAAGAGAAGGCCTCCTGTTTAGACCACCTAAAGCTTAAACTCCATGAAAGTTAACAAATCTCGGGGATAAAATGTCTTCAACCTCCCGCCTTAATCCAGAAAAAATGAGTCTGTTGGTAGGACTATTGCTCACAGACGGATGCGTTTCCAGTTCAAGGTTCGTAGTCTTTCACAACAAGTCTGAAGTGATGCACAAAATGTTCCAGCAAGAAGTTTCGAAAATATTTGGTGATGTTCATTTCACCAAAGGAATAGAAACTAATGGGACAAAAAGGACACAAGTAACTAGCAAACCGATTGTTGGAAAGCTGATTCGGGCCTGCAGACTAGAAACCTTTCGAAGAAAGCAGTTCGAAAACGGAAAATTCCCGAAAGTGAGATTGCCCTCGTTCGTCAAAAACTTACAAGGATTCAAAATGCGCAAATTCTTGCAGGTGATTTTTACGGCGGACGGAAGCATCTCCTTAAGTGCCAGATGGCACAAAAGAAACGAAAGCTGGGAAATAAGAAGGAGAATAGAACTGTCATGCAAGCATCCTGCCCTAAGAAAAGATTTCATGGGACTTCTGGAGAAGGCCGGTTTTTCTCCCAGGACTTCTTGGGAGAACATAACTTTGGAGAGGAAGGAGGACATTTTGAAATTTGCCAAGGAAGTGAGATTTGTTCCTAAAGTGGCTTTAGGTGGGGATAGCAAGTACTGGAAGGGTTTTGAGAAAAACGAAGTTTTGGATTTGGCTGTTAAAACCTTGCCATTCTCCAAAAAAGATCTAGAGAAATTCAAAACCAAAGAAGAGGTACTGGGCTATCTCAGAAATTTAATGTAATGGACTTTCCCTTTCGGGAAGCCGGTGAAAGCCCACAGTATTCCAAAATACTCGGTTTTCGCTCCCACATTTGAATCTGATAGCAAGAGCATCAGTTTCATGTGTCCAAAAAGCACAGAAACTCGTCGCTCTGAATCTAGACGATTCCAACTCAAAGGATCGATAATCCGTCGAGAGACGGGCATATTGACCCGGCGCGTTGGTGCGTCGCTGTCGGCTCCCCCTCTCC
>CAYJUY010000090.1:0-2874 GCA_964373485.1 uncultured archaeon | reverse complement strand
TGTGCGGTGAAACCTACTGTGTGTACAATAAGTATTCTTAAATTGACAAATTAATAGTATGGTAAACGTGCGAAAGGCCGATGGCACTTTGCAGCCATTTGACAGAGAAAAAGTTTTGAAAACTTGCCACAGATTAAAACTTTCAAAAAACGAAGCAGAAGAAGTTGTCAGCGAAATAGAAGAAAAATTATTCGAAGGGATTCCGACGATAATAATTCTGGACATGATATTCGAACACGGAGAAAAACACAAACCACATCTCGGCAGTATGATCGACTTGAGGGAAGCTCTTGCTTTAATGAGACCGAAGCCAGATTTTGAAAAATTTGTCGCACTTCTCCTCGAGCACGTCGGATACAAAACAGTCACAAACAAAATTTTGCAGGGAAGATGCATCGACCACGAGATTGACGTGATAGCGACGAAAGGCAACGAGATGTTGTATGTGGAAGTGAAGCACCACACGCAGTTTCACACATTCACCGGACTCGACACGTTTTTCGAAGTGAACTCTGCTTTCGAGGATCTTGTCGAAGGCTTTTCAGCACGGACTCACACTTACAACTTCACGAAACCCATGCTTGTGCTGAACACGAAAATTTCGGAGCACGCCAAGAAATATTCTGCATGCAGGGGAATCGATGCGATAGGATGGAAAATTTCGGAGCAGAGGGGAATCGAATATTATATAGACGAAAAACTGCTGTACCCGATAACGATTCTCAAAGAACTTGACAGCAGCATGCTAAACAAATTGGGCGACAAGGGAATTTACACGCTGCAACAACTTGTGGAGGCCGATCAGAAAAGTTTGTCCAGAGACGCGAACATCGATATTCAAATCATTCGCGATTTGGTAGACAAGGCGCAGCAAATATTAGGCTCCTAGTCTTGATATGCTTCCATTTCTCACGCTGATGTTTCCAATCAATTTCCATTTCTCCAAATCCCCATTTTTTGTTTCGTCAAAAATTTTATCAGGAATTTTGGTCGGCAAATAAAAAAGTCCTGTATGCGATACACCAAAGGAGACTAAAACAAAAACAAAGAGCAATAGCGAAACTGCAGTCGCGATAATTTTCTTTCTCATGGAATCACTGGTATTTCGCGAGAACGAAATAAGTCCCGTTGTACGCCAGTCCGCAGAAAGTTCCGTCGGAAAAAATCTGCGCGGTTGTGCCTGTGTTGTAAATCTTGAATCCGTAGCCAGAACTTTGGTTATAATATACAGCTGTCCTGCATGTGCTTGAAGTTATGTTGCGCGGAATCTCCAGCACCGCTCGCTGCGAAAGTCCCTTGCTGAATATGTCAGGATCTATGTCTTGCGGAATCAGCCAAATCTCGCTCGGCACCCACGAAAAATTTCCAAGCCTGAAATTTATTTGCCCGCTGACCATCCCGAAATTTGTCAACAGCTCATTGTTTCCTATGCTGGTCGCGCTTCCGTTGGAAACCTCGACGGTTATCGCGAAGGCCGTAGGCACGAAAAGCAGGAAGAAAGTCGATACAATTGCAGGAATTATTTTCGCTCTCATCACAAATCTGTTGGAAAAGAGGGGTTAATATAAATTTAGAACTCCGGTGGGTGGTCGTAGTCTTGGCTTGTAACCTATAATTATAAAAACGCGGAGGCGCACAAAACGAAAAGGATAAAAGCATCAAAATTGAGTTTAAAGTACCTATAAATAACCAGAGGTGTAAAGTTACGGACCCCAATCTAGTTTCTAGCAAAGGATTTGCATCCGCTCCGATTTCGCTCTTAATATTTTCATTCCTGATAACATTTCTGCTTTCTACAGCGAGCGTACTTGCGGTAGGGACGACCACGACTATTTTCGCCTCTGCTAAAGGCGCTACCGACAACACAGGCCAGACTCTTTCCGATCTTGATTCGGATGACAACAATTTTTACGACGTAAATAAAGACAAAATTTTGTTTATCGATTCCTTTAACACCACGCCACTTTCAGGAACGATACTTGGAGTTACACTAAATGCAAAGTACAAAGTGGATAGCGGGTATAGTGGTTCTCATTTTGTGAAATGGGCTTTAGACGGACAAGCGCTTGCAAATACAAGTATACAGCCGCTGCCAAGCGAAACGCCTGAAGTTAGTAAAAGTTTCAATCTTTCTGCCCAAGGCGTAGATACAATTTCGAAGATTTCTACACTTGATATACAGTTCAATAATAGCGATACAGGAAGTGCTGACAAAGTAAAGTTTGATATCTTGAATCTTTCAGTTAATTTTAACAGAGCTCCTAGTGTTACAGTAACTTCTCCTAACGGCGGAGAAAAATGGAGAGGAACCCAGACAATCACATGGACAGCAAGCGACTCTGATGGCGACGCTTTGACAATTACAATACAGAAAAGCACAAACGGCGTGGACTATGAAAATATAGCGACGGGCGAGGCGAACGACGGCTCGTTCACCTGGGACACGACAACAACAGGAGACAGCAGCACTTACAAAATCAGAGTAATCGCATCAGACGGGCAGTCGAGCGGGCAGGACGATTCTGATGCAGTTCTCACTATCGACAATACAGCGCCAAGCGTGGACGCAGGATCAGACAAGACAACGAATGCAGCAATTGCGCAGGACGCCACTGCGTCTGATTCAGGAAGCGGCATAGCTTCATATTCATGGACAAAGTTTTCTGGTCCTGGAGTGATAACGTTTGGCACGCCCAATGTCGAAGACACTACAGCAAGCGCGGGCGCCGATGGCGTCTATGTTCTCCGGCTGACTGTGACTGACAATGTCGGAAATTCTGCTTTTGACGATTTCGCTTTGACGTGGGACACTGATAGTTCAGGAGTTGTAATTACTTCCACCTCGACATCTCCTACAAATGACTCGCCGATTCC
>CAYJUY010000089.1:348-2883 GCA_964373485.1 uncultured archaeon | reverse complement strand
TTATTATTATATTTTGTTGTAGTTTTTCCTTATTCCGTTTATTTAAAATGTAAGTGGTGCTTCTCCATTGTCAAAAACTCTATTCCATACCCTCTTTAGCAGGAGGTAGACGTTGGATTTCCCGTTAAGGAATTTTCTGACTCCGTAGAGAGGAGGCTCGGTGTTGTTGTACTTAAAGTAGGCCGCATCTGAAATATCGTTAGTCATAAACTGCCATATGACCACCTTCGGCTCGAGCGGAAGGCCGTATTGCGTAAGTATCCTCTCCTCTGTGATTGAGAATTGTCCTGGTCCGCCCAAGTTCACTACGTCTTGTCCGATTTTCTTTTCCAAGACATTCACCCAACAGTCTTCTATGTTTATCTCGGCACAATATGTGAACGAGTCGCCTATGGCGACACCGAATATATCCCCGACTGGCGTTTCGTCTCTTATGTAGTAATCGTCCACGCCTAGAGGATTGGTTCTGACGCTATACCTTTTTAGGTCTGCCGAGAAATAAGTCGCATCAAGGGGTTTGAATTTAGAATAAAGAAAAGGGTCTTTGTCCATTCCCTCAGCTATGAACCTTACATCAGTCTGGAATAACGGGAGGAAGTTTGCCACCGCCTCAATCATGACAAAAGAGAGAAGAATTCCAAAGACAAACAGAAGGACTGCCTCTTTCAAGCCTACCATCAGCTTCTCCAATCTAGATTTAGGCTATAAGATATTTAAGGGGATAAGTAAACGAGAACAAAACGATTGGTAAAGGGCGTTAAGACTAAATTATGGATAAGTGGGAGCTGGTTGGTAGAATTACCTACAGCCCAAGGAAAATGACTATATTGAAGACCCTTACAAGGCCAATGACACCTACACAAATTTCTAAAGCAACCAAAATAAAGCTCTCAAACACTTCCGACGCTCTGAAAGAATTAGCGGGAATGGGCCTTGTACAGATGATGACACCAAAGGAGATGAAAAAAGGCAGATTATTTTTTGTCACAAAGAAGGGGAAGAGCATTTTGAAACTGATATGAGCCGATTAGCTTCCTTTCTTTACAGAAACCCCACCTGAATGAGAATTATAAGTATTCCAAGCAAAGCCAAGCCTGTCAGAAAACCCGCAATTATCCATTTTATTCGCATGCTCATTCCCTTTTCCAGACAAAGTTTTTGAAGAAAAGGAAATACCACAGGGCCAGCACGAAAACGACCATCAAGCCTCCCCACAAAATGTCGTGAAACTGCTTGAAGTAGTCAATTCCAAAATTCAGCAAAATAAGGCTGCTGGTGTCAACTCTCAGAAAATTCACAAACAGAATTAGCGGCAAGCCGAATGCGAGGAACCTTAATTTTCCGCGAAATGTGCTAACGCCAGAAGCAAAAACTAATGCAGCAAGCGCGTAAAGAGATTTCCATCCAGTCGAGTCCCAAGAGAATTCTATTTGGTGGATAGTATTGCCGACTTTCACGCCTACTATGTTTCCCTCTACAGCAGTCTCGTAGCCTAGCGAGCTGAGCGACTGCGAAAGCGCGGCTGCCCACAGATTCTGAAGCTCTGGAACAGAATAGCCGAAATACGTTATCAAGTACAGCGGTATTGCGAGAATATTTACCTTGATTAGAAACCAAAGTGCTAATTTTAGTTTCTCAATCGTGCTTGCCTTCATTTTACCCAATCAATTAATGTCTTCTTCTGCTCAAGTTTTTTGCTCTTTTGCAAGCCGCGTAAAATCCCATGCATCTTTTTTTCTTTGTTCACTGCGGCGAATAAATACGCTTCATCCCGTGTTCCCTTTGTTATTAAAAAAATTACTTTGCCAGGAGCAGTTCTCCCAGTTCTTCCTCTTCTTTGTATGGCTCTTATTTCAGAAGGCACAGCTTCATAAAAAATTATATAGTCTACATCTGAAACAGATAAGCCTTCCTCGCCGATACTTGTTGCTATAAGAGTGTTGAACCCGCCGTCCCTGAATCCTCTCAAGACTTCTATCTGCTCATCCTGCGTCATCCCGCTCTCTCCTTTCATCGCTTGGCCTACAAGAACCTCGGCAGGAATTCCTTCCCTGTCCAAATTTTTCTTAATTCTGTCAACAGTCGCGCGGAAATTCGCAAAAATTATTATTTTGCATTTAGGATTTTTTTCCAAAAGTTCTTTCACAACTTCTCGCAACTTGTCCAGTTTCGGGTGAGTGAATTCGTTTTTGTGCAGCTCTTCAATCAACTGGATAGCCTCGATCATTTTCCCGTGTTTCAACATCCTTTTGTCAGTTCTCTTTTTGCTCGCGCGCATTTTTTCTATATATTCGTACAGAAATGGAATTCCCTGTGTTTCAAGAAGCTCAATAGCGTGACTAACTTTGATCGCTTCAGCCGATCTTATCAGCGGCCAGATTAGAACATAATTTTTTGTTGCGGAATACCTCGCGGCGATTCTGTTCTGCAATGCAATTAGCATCGCTCTTCTCGGCACATTTGTAGGAAGATAATGATGTTCCTTGAGCCAGTTCATGTCCTCTTTCAGAATTTCCAAAAACAATTCGCGAACTT
>CAYJUY010000089.1:0-338 GCA_964373485.1 uncultured archaeon | reverse complement strand
CGTCAATCTCAGTTCTGATTTCCACGGCTTTGATGAACAGATTGTTGCAGATTTCTTTGATTCTGGTTTCGGTCCAGCCGGGCGATGCTGTAAGCGCGAGAATTAGTGGATTTTTTGATTGTAACATAAATTTTTTCGCGATATAAGGGTATGCATAATCTTTCATCGCACGATGCGATTCATCGAATGTCACAAAAGAGAAATTTTCTAACGACAAAATTCGATTTTCTAAATCATTTTGAATTGTTTGCGGAGTCGCGACAACTATCTTTGCATTCTTATACAATTCGGCTCGATTAATTGGCGGAATTTTTCCGGTAACTAAAATTATTTCAGAA
>CAYJUY010000088.1:0-2937 GCA_964373485.1 uncultured archaeon | reverse complement strand
GTCAGAAATATTTACAGCACCCTCACGTTGAGTGATTATCGCCTCATAAATCGCGCGAGGAAACCCTCCGGCATAAATGTATATGTTCTCGAAAAGGCCGTGCAAAGCGTCATAGTGATTGTCCATCAGATTTTGCAAGATTGTTTTGTAGTTATAAAGCAGGCCGTTAGCCTCAGTCTGGAAGCCAGCCAGATATTCGAGAATTCCCATGCGTTTTGGGAACTTGCCAAAGTTTCTACTGACGAATTTTCTGAAATCAGGACCCAATACCGACTCGGCAACTTCGATGAAGCGTCTAGGGTAGAAGAATATCTCACCCTTCATTCTCTCGCCCAGCGGGCCATAGCGGCCCGACAGTTCTCTTTTTGCACTGCTAAGTTCCATGGAATAGCTGCCTGTTGCAATTAAGCCGATGCCGGGCCCCAGTTTGCCAGAATCAATCAGATTCTTAATCGCACGCGCCCAGCCGAAGTAGAATGTAACCTCGTCTAAGACAATCAACAGAGGCTTATCCGGCTTTTTATAGTAGTCAATCACAGCTCCTATAAACTCTCTAAGCAACCTCTTCTTCTCCAGATCCCTGAGCAGTTCATCCAGATCAAGCGTTATGTAAATAAAGGATTCTCTTGAAACCCCCTCATCGATTAGCCTCTTAATCATGTACTTCAAAGTGGACGTTTTCCCTACTCGGCGTGGACCCAAGACAATTAAAGTTCCCCACTGCTTCGGGTCCCTGAAAAGCGGTCTTGTGAAATTGTTTTCCAAGTAAAACAGGGATTTCGGAGGTTCATAGAGTCCCTTATTCTCCGCCTCGATAACATCTCTAAGTGCGCCATCCGTAACAAACCATTCTCTGTTGTTAGGGTCCAGCCAGGGACTTTGTTCTTTGACAGAGCCTAGCAAGTGCGCAAGATCCGGCGGATACTGATTCATTATGTCACCTTTGTCTTCCTACAATACTGTCCAGTTGCTTCGTCAGTATATTGACCCTTGTAAGAAGGTTATTAAATTTCTTCTCCATTTCCTCAATTCTTTGGAAAAGTTCGCTGACTTCTGGCTGTCTTCTGCCATATTCATTGACGTACTTCCTAACAGCCTTCTTAATTAACGCACTTTTCTTGGCATTCTCTTCTTTGGCTATTTGCAAGAGTTTGTTAATATCCTCGTCTTCGAGTCTGACTGTAATTACTTTAGTCATATCTACTACAATGTAATACAAAGTATTTAAATTTTACTAATTTTGTATTCTTTTGTATTCTAATGTAATTAAAAAGGACTACAATGTAATCTTCTGTAACTTTATTGTGCAACTACTTATTTCCAGTAGTATGCGCCCGATTAAACTTCCCACCAGTTACGATCAATAAACCAACAAAAAGTCCTATACCACCTGCAATAAGCTTTCTGACCGATTCGTCAATTGATCGGGCAAAACAAGATAGTAAACAATGGTTTTGTTGAAAAAGTATTCTAGAAACCATAAATCGGTTACCCGACCGAACCCAAATGAACAACTTGTTTACTAATTTCAGACTTATTCAACAAAGTCATGACATCCTCCGTGGGCTAAAGCCCACGGTTTCCCGAGAAAGTTTCAGTTAGGCGGGGCCTGCGCCTGCCCAGCAATTTTTTTTCTGTTTCGGCTCAGTTTTCGCAATTCATCCGCGGACTGAAGTCCGCGGTTTTCTTGCTCAGGTTATAAAAACCGAGGGGGCAGGGCACGTAAGAACCCGAGTTGGGCCCACCTTCTTCTTAATTTTTATTGTTATAGAGTATTAATGGTGTTTCAATTATTTAAAGTTTTTTTCAAAACTAATAAATTTGGAGATTTTTGTGAAGTTCTTCTATCTGTTTTATTTCAGGGTCTTCCTCTATTTGTTCAGATGATTCAATCTTTTCCAATTCCAATTCTACATCATTTGATAGGAGTTCTTCCATAGATATTCTTCCATCACACAATGCAGCCGCATCTACTATATCTTTTTCGGTAGGCGATTTTACAACTTTTTCTCTCCAGTATTCTTCTATGTTAATTCCATAAGTTTTGAACAAATCGTCTTTATTCTTGAAAAATCTTGAAGCATGTCCGTCTCCTAGAAAAACCAATTCTGGCTTGTACCGGGAAATGTTTTCGAGCAACGGCTTTTCTTTGCCAACTGCGTTCATGTAATTTAATTTTATTTGCAAACCTTCAATTCGTTTTGAATCCACTTGTTGCTCTAGACCATATCCAAATGAGAATGGGTTTGCAGACGACGACCTCTTCTTTATCGAGATAACTTCACTAACAATGTCTGCTATGTTTTTATAATAAGCAACAGATTCGAGAAAATATACTTTGTTACTTTTCTTAAAGTAGTCAAGTAAATCTAAATGTAATTTAGGAGTTTCAAACCACGCATTTTCAAAATCAAGTCTATCGGCCCCATTTTCAGTCAGTTCTAATCCGACTGATAGGTTCGAATCATATTCGCTCAACTTTTTGTACAAAGCAAGATGATTTAAATTAATTGTACCTATAATAAAAAGCGGCTGTTCAATATTCATCATTTCTACTAGACCGAAAAGTTTCATACAAATTAGAAAGAATGTTAGAGGTTTAAATCTTCAAGAAGTAGATAGTATTTTTCGTAAGTTCATGAGTGGGCAGGGTGGGATTTGAACCCACGACCTATCGATTTCTTCGCCGACTCGACAGGCGCTTAGTCGACATATAAGTCGATTGCTCTTTCCGGGGTTCTGCCGAACCCAACCAGGCTAAGCTACCCGCCCATAATTAATATTTATGCGGCGCGGATAATTACTTGACTATGTTCGACAAAACCTTCTTGGTCGGCAAGGTAGTTAATTCTTTGCAGAAAGAGGGTTACGAGGTCCTTCAGATAGAGGGCATATTCGACATCGTCGCTAGGAGGGACAAGCAGGTACTCGTCTTGA
>CAYJUY010000087.1:0-2946 GCA_964373485.1 uncultured archaeon | reverse complement strand
CTTGCCGTCGCACTGTATCCACACCAGGAAAGAAATCGGGTCGAGCTGGTAGCTCTTGCTTTTTTCTTTGTCCTGCAAAATGTACATGTCGCCGACTTTGTTCCACTCTAATTCCTTCGACTTGAACGGAAATTTTCCTTCCATCTCAATCATTATTCAATTTCTTTCAACTGCTCGCAATCATGCAGGCATGGCCTCGGCTGGAACAGCTTCTTCCATCGCAGCCTCGGCGCTGATGACATGCTTGATTATGACAACGTCACCGATGGCCATCACCACAGGATAAGGCACGATTATGCCCTTCTTGCCGCCGACCATCCTCCCGAGAACAGATCCCTTTGCCGCTTCGATTACGAGCGAGCGGATCTTGAACCTCGCCAGGTCGAACTCCAGGTCAGAGACCTTGCCTGCGTAGTAGCCCTTCGAAGTGAACACGTCCTTGCCGAACATGTCCGCGATGTCCTTCACGCTTATTGGCATATCTTTTCCTCCAAAATTCCTTCAATAAAACTAATTGGTGCTTTTAATATTAATACATTTTTTCCCGCGAAATTTCCAAGGGATACAACCACCCATGGTGGTTCTAAATTTTTATAAGAAGTTGAAAATGCAAATTGAATTATGGAGATTATTAAAAGAGCTGTGATTTCGGTCAATGACAAGTCTGAAGAGGTGGAAGGTGTTATTGACACCGGCGCTGAAAGAACGATGATAGACGAAGAGGTTTTGTTGAAGATAGGCGCGCTTCAAGTGGGTAAAGAGATACTAGTAACAGCAGCAGAGTATAAAGATACAAAACCGGTATACGGCGCTATGGTCGAAATTGATGATTGCAAATTTGCTCTTTGGGTAACTGGCGGAAAGAAGAATTTAATTGGGCACGATTTCTTGCAGCTTGCGAAAGCTGTGATAGACGAAGAGAATGGCACTGTGAAGCTTACAAAAAATTATATAGAGATGTAAAACTAAAATTTTTCTTAATCTCCGAGCAAGATTTTCATTCCTCAAAGATGGTTTAAATTTGGTTGCACCAATAATTACTATCGTCAAAATGCTGAGGTCGCCTAATCTGGTATGGCACAGGATTGCTACCGTTCGGCGAAAATCCTGCGTAGCTCTGCTACTTGCGGGTTCAAATCCCGCCCTCAGCGCAAATATCCTTGAAAAGTTTTTCTAGACAAAAATTATTTTATTATCCTTTTTGACCGGAGAAATTCGTCAGTTTCTCTATGTCTAGTTTCACTACGCAACTTTGAAAATCTATTGTAATCGGGAAAGGTCGACGGAATCTCCCAAGACAAATTTTAGTTCGGATATATCAAAATAAAACGGCCATAGAGGGTCGTCGCTTTTTTCTATGGAGACTTCGAAAGAACCCCGTACCAAATTGTTTCTAGGCCCGACCCCAGATTCCAAATACACGATTGCATTGGTTTCATACCAACCAACCCCGCCATCCTCCTCGACTATTCGGTCTTCAACCCAATTAGAATATATCCTATTCCTTTTGAAATTTCCGCCGAAAAATAAACATGCCGCCAAAAATGCCAAATCTAGTTTACCGATGTAGCCTTGGTTTGTGTGTGGCCATTTGGCAAGCTCATCAAAAGTTAGTTCTTTCACAGGCCCGGCTTCAGGCAACAAATCTTTTAAATGAAGGGTTTTTTCCAAAATTTCCTTTTTCTCAAAATCGCTCATTAAGTAAGTTTATAGCTGACAAAAAATTTAAACACCTTTGGAATCTGCTCTTGGTTATCTTGGAAAACTAATCTTCAATCAAGTAATGCTCTTAGCAAATCCGTCCGCGAAATTATCCCGACGAGCTTGCCCCTCGCGTCGATCACAGGCAACCTGTCGATCTTGTGTTTGTCAAGAATTTCCGCAACTTCTATCAAAGTCGCTTCAGGATTTGTGGACACAACGTCCTTGCTCATGAAATCCTTCACCATGCTGCTCGAAATTTTCTTTATTTCGCGAGCAAAGCTAATTCCTTCTTTTATGAATCCAGCGACAAGCATGCTCAACGAGTGCGGCTCATGGGTCAAAAAATTTGATTCCGGAATTTTCACCCTCATAAATTTCACTACGTCGGACACGCTAATCATGCCAACAACCTTTCTTCCATCTACAACTGGCGCACCTGAAATATTATTTTTCGAAAGAATTTCCGCGACATCAAATATAGAGTCATGCGGCCCGAACGAGACGACATCTTTTCTCATGTAATCCTTCGCGCGCTTCATGCTCTCTCATTTAATTTTGATTCCTGGCGCTATATAATTTTCCGGAATGATTGCTACAATATTTCGATTTTCATCTTCCAATAGTCCAATAGGAAAAGATTTAATAATTATAGAATAGAAAATTAACATACATGCAAGATTTTGAGTATATACTATTTGATGATAGAACTTTGCATTCTAATTACAACCATAAACCTTTAGGAGATTTTGCTCCTTGTGCTCCAATTCATATACATCCTCTTTTTCCGCCAAGACTTTTCAGATGGATTTTTCTGAATCTTGTCGCCCCGGGAATTCCACACGATAATGGTGTAGCACAAGAAGCAACTTATGGTTTGAGAAAGGTCGAGGCGGACTTGCTAAAATCTCACAGAAGAGACCAAGTTGTTGTAGCTGATCCGAATCATGTGACTAATTTTATGGGTGATGGCACAAAAGTTATAGGAATGTATTCTATGGATCCTTTAGGAACCGGACCGCTAACTACCACTTACTCTCGTAACAAAGATGACGCAATGGTAAAATACATATTTGAGAAGACGCTATCAAATGTACAAAGGGCAAAATGGAAAGCTCCTGATGCAAAAATTATACTTGGTGGACCAGGAGCGCTAGAATTTTGGCAACTTTCTAAGGAAGAAAGAATCGATTACATGAACAGATTCGGAATTGATTACGCAGTTATGGGCGAATTGGATGGTTT
>CAYJUY010000086.1:0-3062 GCA_964373485.1 uncultured archaeon | reverse complement strand
AGCACGGCCCCCGCGATAGAGGCGAGGAACGTGGGGAACGTGACGATAACAAACAACACGATTCAGACGAAGGCCGGCAGCTCTTCAGGGATATTTGGTTACATTCTTGGTAATAGCACAATAACCAACAACACAATAAAGACGAACGGTACATTAACAAACAATATTGGAATAAATATAACTCAAACTTCCAATTCCAACAACATAACTTCCAACACAATCTCGACCAATGGCATCGTCTTCGGAGGTAGCACCAACAACTATGGCATCTGGCTCGACTCAAGCTACAACAACATATCCTCCAACACGATCTCGACCAATGGCACCGGCGGCAATGGCAACTACGGCATCTTCCTATTCTCCGGCTCAAACAACACGCTCACCTCCAACACAATCTCCACCTCCGGCGGCGGCAACAACTATGGCGTCAGGCTCAACGGCGATTCCAGCACCCTCACCTCCAACACAATCTCCACCTCCGGCACCGGCGGCAACTATGGCATCCACCTCTCTTCCAACTCCAACAACATAACATCCAACACAATCTCCACCTCCGGCACAGGCACCAACAACTATGGCATCCACCTCTCTTCCAGCTCCTCCAACACCTTCAGGAGCAACAACGTCACGACGAACACGGCCTCCAGCTACGGCCTCGCCATAGACACGTCGAACAACAACACATTCTACGACTCGATAATAAACGCTACCCAGGCCTTCGACGTATTCCTCGTCGGGACGAGCGCAGGAAACGACAACTATTTCATAAACACGACCTTCAACAAGAGCAACGACATCCAGTCCGATGTCCCCGGCGACGTCCAGACGAAGCTCTTCGTCCAGTACAGGCTGGACGTCCGCGTGGTCGACACAAGCAACAATGCGATCAACGGAGCGACAGTTGTGGGTAATGACACTGGCAACGTGGCTAATATAGAAAATCCAACAAGCAACTTCACTGGCACGACGAACTCGAGCGGCTACATCCCGCAGCAGACCCTCACAGAGTTCCTCGCAAACGGGACGTACAATGCAAGCTCAGGCTACCTATACTTCACGAACTACACGATCAACACGAGCGCGAGCGGCTACACGGCGAACAACTCGTTCCAGATCAATCTCACGGACAGCAGGACCGTGACGATTGTTCTGGCTGCAATTTCAAATGTCGCGCCGAGCCCGAGATGCTACAACAATACAGCAATCGGCAGCCTGTTCATCTGCTCGCACGACAGCAGCGAATTTTCGACTTCGAAAACAAGCGGGCTTATTTATGTAGGGAAAAGAGATTTGTTCCACAATTTGTGCAACGATGTTGTTGGTGACAGGTACAAATTCAATTTGACTGCAGTGGGGCAACTGCAAGTAATAGTGCCATTCACGAACGGAGTGTGCGCCGATATCGGCAACAAGACTGGCATAATAGAAAGACGTGGAATTCCCTCCACACCTTTCAGCACTTTCGAACTCAAGGGTCCGGCGAGCATGGCACTAATTTTGGAGTATGACAAGATAAGAATTTCTGGAGATGCGAGATTCCCGAGCGGGACGCACAAGGTCTGCATAAAGAAGATTGGGCAACAAGCTGGGACGGTATTAATCAATGTTACTGCTTGCTGAAACTTGCTTAAGCGAACTTGAAATCAACCAAACTCACTAGCATGTAAAATTGTATCTTGGGACGAAACTCTGGAAATAATGTTCGACAAATCTTTAGGATGAGGAGGTATCTAATTTAAGCCTCTAATCACAAACTATGATTATGTTACGAAAATTTAGGAAAATACTTGAAAAGGAAAAATCTGTAGCTTTTGCCTATATTTTCGGCTCTTATTTGAGAAACCCGAAATATTCGGGCGACATAGATATCGCAATATTTTTAAAAAAGAAAGCGAAACCGAGATACGAATCTGAGTTGGCATTAAAAATAGAGAAAGAGACAAAAAAAAATGTTGACATAATTATTTTGAACGACAAACCTTTAGCAATCGTTTCGGAAGTACTCAGGAGCGGCAAGTTGATTTTTTCAGAAAACGATGAGATGAGGGTAAAATTTGAAACAAAAGCTATGGATGAAATTTTGAGTTTTAATGAGATTATGAAGGAATTTGACAAAAAGAGGCTTGAAAAATATGGAATTAGATAAGAAAGTCATCCACTTAAGAATAGATGTCATAGAGAGAAATCTGAAAGAAATACAAAATATAATAAAAGAAAAACCAGACAAAATCAGCTACAGAGACGAGCTGGCATTAAAACATGCATTACTTGAATGTGTAGAGGCTTGTGCGGATATCGCCAACCATATAATTTCTACCAAAGGATTTAGGAGACCTGATGATTACAGTGACATTTTCGTAGTGCTAGAGGAAAATAAGATTATAAACAAAAGCCTCTCTAAAAGGTTGCAGGAGATGGCGAAGTTTAGAAATGTGCTTGTTCACAGATATGCCGTAGTAAACATGATTCAACTTTTTAAAATAGCAGAGGAGGATGTAAAGGATATAGTTGAATTTGTTAGGGTTATCTTAAAATTTATTCGTTAAGGGAATTAGTTAAGCGGTAAAAATTGAAAGCAATAAATGTTACTGCTTGCTGATGGAAAATTAAATAGCAAATATTTCACATGGAATCTCAACTACTAAACCAATTGAAAATGTTGAGACTACAACAGGTTTAAACTTTATTATAGTAACAAATGGCAATATGTACATATGTCGCTAAGAGTGGAGATAGGCAAAGACCTGGAAAGGAAATTTAGGGAGCTGGCTATGAAAAAATATGGTTATTCCAAGGGTGCGATAAAGAAAGCTACAGAAACAGCATTAAAAAAATGGGCAGAAGAAGTGAGGGCGGAGAGGGAAGAGAAGAAGGAAGACATAAACGCGCATGCGTTGAAGCTACTTCAGAAAGGCTTTAACCTTGGTGGAATAGCATACAGAAAGAGAGCAGAACTCCATGAAAGAAAATGGTATAGTTAAAATCTATACAGAGAATGAAAAAGACTTTAGAAAAATAAGTGGAATAAAAACAGTCAACCCATTTCGATAAACTAGGATCCG
>CAYJUY010000085.1:2833-3138 GCA_964373485.1 uncultured archaeon | reverse complement strand
CCCTTGTTCTTGCTACCGACTATGATGGGGTCGGAACCGATGCATGCACTTATTTTTTCGACGGTGTCATAAATAATCTAGACGGTAAGAATTTTGTCTTCACCTATGGTAGGACAGATGGAACTTGGAGACATCTTGCCGGCGTGGACGAGGCAATCATGTACGGCAGTTTTAAGTGGTCGAATCTCTTGGAGTACCGCGAAAGTATCAGAAAACAGAAGCTGGATTTATGGCCACTCTACAACCTCCCGGATGAGGAGGATTTCGAAAATCTGACGGAAAGACAGGTCTCGGATGTTGCAGAG
>CAYJUY010000085.1:0-2823 GCA_964373485.1 uncultured archaeon | reverse complement strand
CTGATACATTCTTGGGAAAACCAGCTCTTCATTAGGGACGGTCATAAATATTGGAAATATGTCACGAAACAAATTCCCACAGAGTTTGTCGAAGAAAGAAAAATATCCACCACTAGGACGGCAAACTACAAAGGTGTCCCTATAGTCCTCGAAACAGATTCTCAACCTACGGAGATTTTAGCCGAAGGTATGATGCCCGTGGGCTATCAGGAGTTAATCTACAAAAAAGATGTCGTTCAATTTTTAGTCGACCACGTCAAGAAAAAAATTGGAATTTAAGTGCTCCCTATGACAGTGGACTTGAATACAAATTTAATTCTTGTTCATTTGAAATTTCTCAACCAATTTTCAATTCTGTCCATCGCTTCCTGAATTTTTTCGTAAGAAGTTGCGTAGCTCATTCTAACATACCCTTCTCCATACTCGCCGAATTCTGTGCCGGGCACAACTAAAACTTTTGCTTTCTCGAGCAACATGTGTGCGAGATGAGTCGAAGTCATTCCGAATTCTTTTATGCTGGGAAACATGTAGAATGCGCCCTCCGGCTCGTTGCAAATGAACCAGTTTCCCATTTCCGTCAATCTTCTGTGTAGCATCTTGCCGCGCCTTTCGTATTCTTTTTTCATTTTTTCAACTTCATCCTGCGAACCACGAAGAGCTTCAAGCGCTGCTTCCTGAACAAAAACTGGAGAGGAAAGTGTAGAGTACAACCGCAGCTTGTTCATTGCTTTGATTACTTCGCTTGGCCCAGCTGCATAGCCGATTCTGTAACCGGCCATCGCATAGGTTTTGGAAAATGTGAAGAAGCTCATGACACGATTGTGCATTCCATTCAAGCTTGCCAAACTGATGTGCTGCGCGTCTCCGTATACAAAACTTTCGTATGCTTCGTCGGAAAAAACTATCATGTTGTGCTCTGTGACAACATCTGCTATCTCTTCAAGATTTTTTCTTTTCAAAGCTTTTCCTGTGGGATTTGCAGGCGAATTAATTATCATGACATGAGTTTTGTCATCAACTTGTTTTTTGATCCACTCGATGTCGTAATCGAAATTATTTTCGTGCGACAACCTCAGCGAGATTGGTCCGCCCTCCATCAAGTCCGTAAGCGGTATGTAGTTGATGTAGCCGGGATTCGGAACTATTATTTTGTCTTGCGGTTCAATCAAAACTAGAGCCGCCAAAAAAAGTGCCTCGCTCGATCCGGTTGTTACAGTTATTTCTTCTTCTGGGTCCGCCTTGATTCCATTTTGCTTTTCTATTTTTTTGGAAATTTCTTCGCGAAGCTCTTTTATCCCGTTTGTTGTTGAATAGTGCGTAAGTCCTTTGTCGATTGCTCTTTTTGTCGCTTCTCTAATATTTTTCGGCGTGTCGAAATCAGGTTCGCCCGGCCCAAGGGAGATAACATCCTTATCTTCTGTGGCAATTCGCATTATTTCCTCAAATTCTGTTTTTGGGAGATTAGCTTCGCGCTTTGCGATGAGCTCCCTTATGTGAGCTCTCATGAAACTTATTTGGTGTACTGATGACTAAAAATAAGTAATGCTCGAAAAATTTTTCTCGCCGAAATCGGTCGCAATTGTTGGTGCGAGCCACACGCCAGGAAAAGTTGGCCATGTGATTGCAGAAAATTTTTTGTCAGGTTACAACGGAAAAGTTTTTTTCGTCAACCCCGATCCCACTCCAATTTTGGAACAGCCAACTTACCCTTCGATTAAAAAAATTTCTGAAGACTTGGATCTTGTTGTGATTGCTGTACGCTCGACTCTCGTGCCGAAAATTTTGAAAGAATGCGTCGAGAAAAAAGTTGAGGCAGTGATAATAATTTCTGCCGGCTTTTCGGAAATCGGGAAAGAAGGGAAAATTTTGGAAGACGAGTTGAGGAAAATAATTTTGAAAAAGAAAACGCGAGTGATCGGGCCGAATGTTGTGGGAGTTTACGATTCCTCGACGAAAGTCGACACAATTTTCTTGCCGCGCGAGAGGATGAAAAGACCGGGAGAAGGAGCGATTGCATTCATCACGCAGTCTGGCGCAGTGGGTTCGACGATAATCGACTGGCTCGCCGAGGAGGGTGTGGGGATTTCAAAATTCATCTCTTACGGGAATGCTATGGACGTGAACGAATCGGACTTGCTGGATTTTCTGGAAGGCGATTCGAAGACGAAGGTTATTGCAGTTTACTTGGAGGGAATAAAATCCGAGGGGAAAAAATTCGTGAACACTTTGAAAAAAGTTTGCAAGTGGAAGCCTGCGATATTTTTGAAGGCGGGAAAGACGGAGAAGGGTTCGCATGCTGCTGCGAGCCACACAGGGTCTCTTGCGGGTTCTGCAAAAGTTTACTCGACAATTTTCAAGCAGTTCGGCGCGATCGAGGCGCAGGACTGGGAAGAGCTTTTTGATTTTGCAAAGGCTTTCGCGATGCAGCCTCTGCCGAAAGGAGAAAAGTTGTTGATTGTGACGAATGGCGGAGGATTTGGGGTGCTCGCGACGGACGAGGCGGAAAGGCAGGGACTGCATCTGGATGCTTTGCCGGAAGAAGCTGTGCAAAAATTGAGGAAGGTGATGCCTGGCTACGCCTCGCTGCACAATCCTTTGGATCTGACAGCGGATGCAAACTCTTCAAGATACGAAATCGCGTTTGAGGACAGCATCAAAAAATATGACGGCGCGGTCCTGATAACTCTTTTCCAAGTGCCGACGCTCGAGGAATCTGTGACCGACACGATAATCTCTCTCCAGAAACACGGAAAGCCGATACTTTGCTGCGCTGCTGGTGGGAATTTCAGCAGGAACATGTCGGAGAGGCTAGAGAAGCACGGC
>CAYJUY010000084.1:0-3142 GCA_964373485.1 uncultured archaeon | reverse complement strand
ATTTGATTGCCACGGCGATTGTGAAGGGCGAAAGCTCGGGAGGGGCATAAGTTCAAAAACAACCACCACCCAGAGTGGTTCTAAATCAAAATCTACTCTTGGAGTTGCAAATTTTTAATATGGAAGAAACAAGTAGATATTTAATTTCTAAAGTAAGGGAACTTGAGGAGAAGGTGAGGAACTTGGAAGAAAAATTTAGTGACGAAGCTTGGAGAGCTTATGCAATAAGAAAAGCTTCTGAAGATTGGAGTGAGGTAAATGAACTCTTTGAATTTTAAACAAGGAGATATAGTTGTAGCCGATGTTAGTTATTCGGATTTGGAAGCTTCGAAACCAAGGCCTGCTCTGATTGCAAGCAGTAACAATTACAACAAAATTGGCGATGACATAATTCTTATCAGAGTAACTTCAAAAATTAAGGGCAGACCTTATGACGTGTTGTTAGAGCCAAATGATTTAGAATTTGGCAAGATGAAAATGAGCGGTGCAATTAAAACAGACTTTTTATTAGTTATAGAAAAACGACTGATTAAATTTGTTGTAGGAAGGGTAAAAGATCACATAGTTGAAAAAGTCAAAGACAAGTTAAGAAATATTTTTAACATTAATTAATTACCGAGATTTCTTTCTAAGTTTTGTTCCACAATTAGGGCAATAATTGCCGCGGGAGACAACACCACATTTGGGACAAGAAGGAATTTTTTCCTCCTTAAATTTCCAAAATCCGAGAAATGGAATGAAAATTATCGGCAGGAAGAAGAAAAATATTCCAAGCTGCCACAAGATGAAAGATACGATTAGTGCAACTGCTGCTATTAGTATGGTAAGCGGCCAACCAAGCCATCTCATGAGTTAAATTAAGTCGTTCTTACAGATTTAAATTTCTAAAAAATAATCAATTATTATGGCATGGCCAACAATTCCTCTATTGAGGGGCAAAGCAGCTAAAATTTTTCAAGAGTATGATGAACGGCCTTTAAATACTGAAGAAGTTGCTTCTCTTAATCGTGCTGATAAAATTTACAAAATAGTTTCTATTTCGAATCTTCTAAAAAGTTATTTTAAAAAATTTGATGAAAAAGTTATTTCTCTTATGCCATTAACAAAAGAAATGGAGCGTGAATTTGATAAAATTACTATTTCGCCTATTTACAAGATGCGAATAATGTTATTGGCAGAAAAAGAAAAATCAGGCCAAGAAATTGTAGATGAAATAAATAAAGTTAATGTTGCTTATCATGCTGGAGAACTCAAAAGAATGGGTGTCATAGAAATTAATAGAAGTATTTTTTCTTTAACTCCAAAAGGTAAAAAATATCTTAAAATTTTAAGAGATACTGTTAGACGAATGTACAAAGAAGATGAGGAGTTTAGAAAGGAATTGGACAACATATAGGTTTTGTTACAGACAAAATAAATCTTCTTAAACTTTTAAATCGAAAAA
The DNA here is from genome assembly GCA_964373485.1 of uncultured archaeon. GTDB lineage: Archaea > Aenigmatarchaeota > Aenigmatarchaeia > CG10238-14 > SCSR01 > JABABT01. Next base: position 1,698 of record CAYJUY010000084.1, on the reverse strand, counting down.
TCGTAAGTTGATACTATGCTTCAGGACACTTTGGCAGACGTGCTGTCTGTAATGAAGAATGCCGACAGGATTGGCAAGAAGGAATGCGTCACTCGAGCGAGCAAACTCGTGAAAGAAGTCCTCAAGGTTTTGCACGAGAAGGGTTACATCTCCTCCTTTGATTTTATTGACGACGGCAAGTCAGGGAAATTCAAAATTGAGCTGAAGGGAAAAATAATCGACTGCAACGTGATCAAGCCGAGATTTTCTGTGAAGGTAAACGAATTAGAAGATTGGGAGAAGAGATTTTTACCTGCTCGCGATTTCGGTTTTCTAATTGTGACAACGCCGAAAGGAATCATGGATCACAAGAGTGCGAAAGAAAACAAACTAGGCGGGAAGTTGCTCGCCTTCGTGTATTGAGTGATGATTATGTTCTTCAAAGAGCTTTCAATTCCGCAAGATGTGACGCTTGAACTTTCTGGAAACAAAATTGTTGCACGTGGGCCGAAGGGAGAAGTTCAGAAGCGTCTTGAGGCGACGAGGGAAATCAAAATTGAAAAACTAGACAGCAAAATTAAAATTTCCTCCGATTCTGAAAAAAGAATGGCGAGGGCTTTGGTTGGAACGATAACAGCGCACATCAGGAATGCGATCGATGGTGTGACGAAAGGCTACACCTACAAGATGCGTGTCGTGTATTCTCATTTTCCCATAACTGTGAAGGTTGAGGGCGATAAAGTTTTAATAAACAATTTTCTTGGCGAAAGAATTCCAAGAATTTCCAGAATAATTGGCAAGACGCAAGTGAAAGTAGAAGGCCAGGACGTCACGCTAACGGGTCCAGATGTTGACGAAGTTTCGCAGACTGCAGCCAACATAGAGCAGACTTGCAGAATAGTTGGGTACGACAGGAAAATTTTTCAGGACGGTTGCTACATAGTCAGCAAGGGCGAGTAAATCAAACCTATTGCGTGGTCTGTCCTCCAGTTGTAGTTTGTTGTGTTGGTTGTTCAGTTGTTTTCTGAGTCTGTGTTGAAGTCTGTTCTCCTATCACTTGTTCTCCTTCAACTATTTCAGTCGGAAATTCTGTTGGTGGAACTTCTCCTGGCTGTGGAGTAGGCTGCGGTCCGCATGCCCCTGGATTGCTTTCACAAAATGCTCTGCACTCTTCTTCACTTCTGCAACCGCCAGGACCGATAAATTCCCCGCCGCCTCCGCCAGTTCCTGGACCTGGCCCAGGTCCGCCGCCTCCAAATCTTCTGCATTCTTCGGTATTCGCAGGATCAGAACAAAATCTCTCGCACTCCTCTGGGCCTCTGCAACCACCGGGACCTACAAACTTCTGGCCTTCACGGGACTCTCCCTGTGGGCCACCAGGACCGCGATCAAAACCAAATCCGCGCTCACATTCTCTCTCGCTTATGAAACCGTTTTCGCAGCTGAAGCGGAAGCACTCCTCGCCATTCCCCGGCTTTCTGCAGAATGCTTCGCATTCCTCCTGCCCCTTGCATCCGCCTGGTCCGCTGCTCAATCGAGTTATGTCGCCTCCGCGATCGATAAACTCTTTCATTCGTTTGCATTCATCCGCACCCATGAAATTATTCTCGCAGGCAAATTCCATGCAAGCCCTTCCGTTTGCAGGATTGTTACAAAAATTCTCGCACGCCCTACCAACACATCCGCCCGGCCCTTTACCGCCAGTCTTCTTCACCATTT
>CAYJUY010000083.1:0-3145 GCA_964373485.1 uncultured archaeon | reverse complement strand
AATCTTTGGTGTTGTAATGCCAACAGTTACTTACAGAAAATCAGAAATCAAAAAATTAATTGGAAAGAAGTTGAGCGATGAACAACTAGCAGAAGTTACTACATTAGTAAAACCAAATTTGGAAAAAGTTGAAGGAGAAAAAATAACAGTCGAGCACACTGCTGACAGACCTGATCTTTTTGCTGCAGAAGGTTTGGCAAGAGCAATTGCAAGTTATTTAGGACTGAGAAAAGGTCTTAGAAAATACAAAATTTCCAAGCCGAAAATTGAAATGAAAATTAACAGCGTGTCTGTCAGACCTTATGTGTCTGCCGCAGTCGTGAGAAATGTCAAAATTGAAAATGGCTTTCTCGAAGAGATGATAAAAGTTCAAGAACTTTTGACAGAATCAATTGGCAGGAAAAGGTCCGAGGCTGCAATAGTAGTTCATGATTTGGACAAAATAAAAGGCCCAATCTTTTACTGTGGCGCGTCACGAGAAGAGAAAATGACTCCCCTCGATTGTTCTGAAAGTATGAGACTTGGTGAAATTTTGGAAAAGACAGAGAAGGGATTGCAATATGGAGAAACAATAAAATCTGCAAGGGCGTGGCCTGTCTTCAAGGATTCTCTTGGAATATTTAGTTTCGCGCCAATAATTAATTCAGAGAGAACAAGACTCACAGAAAAAACAAAAAACCTTTTCATTGAAATGACTGGAACTGACAAGCAGATTGTCAGCCAAATAATGAATATATTTGTTACAAATTTTGCAGAAAGGAAATTCTCCCTTGAAGGAGTTAAATTGAAACATGAAAAGAAGAGTGAAGTGACGCCGAACCTCTCAGAAGGAGTTGTGGAAACTGATGCTAATACGATCAACAAAACTCTCGGTCTACAACTTTCCACGAGAGAAATTATCGACTTGCTGAATAGGATGGGCTACGATGTGGTCGGAACTGCAGAAAAAATTGAAGTAATCGCTCCTGCCTTTAGAATCGACATACTGCATCCGATAGATGTAATTGAAGATATTGCAATAGCATACGGCTACAATGACTTCAAGCCAGAACTGCCAAACATTTCCACAGTAGGAAAGGCTACAGATTTGGAAAAATTGTGCGAGAAAGTGAGCGACACGTTTGTTGGTTTTGGATTTCAAGAAATTTTTAATAGCGCTCTTTCAAATCCATTAGACCAATTCGAAAAAATGAATATTCCACAAATAGAATTTGTTGAAATTACAAATCCGTCATCTTCAGAACACACTTGCGTCAGAATTTCGCTGTTGTCTGGCTTGCTGAAGTTTTTGTCTGCCAACAAACATTACGAATACCCGCAAAATATTTTTGAAATTGGTGATGTTGTAATTCCAGACAAATCAGAAGAGACGCTTGCAAGAAATGAAAGAAGAGTTGCAGGAGCTATTTGCCATAGCAAAGCAGGATTTGCTGAATTGAAATCTGTAGTTGACAGGTTAATGAAAAATTTAGAATTAGGATATTCTACAAAAGAATGCGACAACACAACTTTTATTCCAGGAAGGGGCGTAGATATTTATGTTGGAAAAAAGTTTGCTGGAAGTTTTGGTGAGTTGCATCCGCAAGTCATTCAGAAATGGGAAATTGGAATGCCAATTACTGTTTTCGAGTTAGTTCTAGAAAATTTGTAGATTACAATTTTGAATACTATCCTGACTTACCTCGACATCCAACCAACCAACACATCAATAATGTTGAAGGATTTTCTTTTTTTGTGTTTGAACTCTTTCCCGATCAACTTGTGAGCGAGCCTGTTGAACTCGATTGCTGCATCCGAGTTCGGGTCGTGAGCAAACAGCGGAATTTTCATCGATATGCTCTTCGGCACCAGTTTGTCTTCTGGAACTTCAGCGAGAATATTGCAGCCGAGCATCTTCTCAATTTGTTCCGCGGAAAGCTCGTGTGATTTTCTGCTGACTTTGTTGAGCACCAAGCCAATTATTTTCTTTCCGCTCTCCTCTGCAATCTTCGCAGTTTTAAGCGCATCCGTTACAGAAGGAATGTCCGGATTTGTTATCAAAAGTATTTCATCCGCAGATTGCATCGAAGATATGGCTTCTCTTCCGAGACCGGCTGCACAATCCAATATAACAAAATCTGTTTTGCCGTAAAGACTCAGAACTGCAGAAGGCAGTTTTCCTATGTCGACTCCTGCCAAATCGTTGACAGACATGCTTGACGGAACCACCTTGAAACCGCTCGGATGCGGATACATTGCGCTTTGCAATTTTGTTTTGCCCTTCAACACATCGTGCAAAGTTCTTGGCGACAAATGCATTCCGAGGTGCAGACCTAGATTCGGCGCGGTCATGTTTGCATCGATTGCGACAACGTTCTGACCAAGAGCGGCAAGCGCGCAGGAAAGATTTGCGACAAGAGTTGTTTTTCCGATTCCGCCTTTCCCGCCGATAACGCCAATGACTCGAGTCATTATATCAATTAATTTTAATTCGGCTTATGTTTATAAACGTGTTTCGAATTGCCGGAATTTTGTTTGAAGGTTCACTATATATTGACTAATGGCGAGATGCCCAAGAGCACAACTATCAAAATAAAGATTACGTCTTTCGATAATCTCTTTTTCAATTCATCTCTGTTATATGATATTCCGATGGCAGAGTAGATGATTGCGGAAATAATGTTTATCAAGAAAAAAAATTAGCGCGATTTGGAAAGAAAGAATAACTTCGAGAAGAATGCCTATGCTGTTAATTAAAAAACCGTAGGCCAGTATGAAAGTTATAAATCCAAAAATCTCCCAACCTCTTTCTTCGGGGCATTCACAAGATTCGTTCTCGCCAATGTGGAAGATATCAAGAAAGGGATGGCCAACACAATCTGCAAGGAAAGCAATTCATTTTTCAACAGGTCAGGCTTCAAAGTCAAAATAAGTGTGAACACCGTGAAAGAAATTCCTATGAGAGCGATGTTAACGCTCATTTTTGCTGTCACTTTTCCAGAACTTGATTCGCCCTCCTCTTTCATTAACACAAATTTGTATTCGATTCTTATAAAATGAGCCCGGTGGGATTCGAACCCACGACCTTCGGATTAGAAGTTTCGGCCTTCAATAAGTCCGCCGCTCTATCCAAGCTGAGCTACGGGCCCATGTGCAATTGGAACAC
>CAYJUY010000082.1:0-3154 GCA_964373485.1 uncultured archaeon | reverse complement strand
TATAAAAGGCCTTTCGGCTTGTCAACCAACTACGTTTTTGTTAAACAGTCGGGTGAAACTAGTATGCAGCCGGAAAAGGTCAAGAAAGTAGTTTGTTCAATTTATCTAATTTTGGTTTGGACGTAAAACCTACATTTTGCCGATAATTTTTGAGTGTTTCTCTATCGGAGCTTAAGTAAATATAAATCATATTTTTGTTATTCGGACCTTTTATTCCAAAATTGTTTATTTTTGATAAATCAAGTATTTTCTTTACTAGTTCCATCTTTAGCATATTATTGTTTGTGAGCTTCTGTGTTAGGTACATGTTTCTTCGTGAAAAACTACCATCACTATCACTAATTTTATATGTTCTAATTCTATCAATGCAAAGCAAATCTCCTATGTTATGATTGGCATTGTGCCATTGGGCAGAAACAAAAAACTCTGTTAGTTCTATGGAAAAGACATGACTACAAACCTCTATAAATGTTTTGATGAGATTTGTATCTTGGTTTATAATTCCAATTCTATTATCATTGCTGAAACCGTCCCCATCTAAAATCCCTGAAAGCCAGCTTAATTTATCAATTGGTAGCTGTTCGTGCACCAACAATTTCTTTGTGCTGCCTTCCAAACTTAAAGAAATAATGTTTTTCCATATTGTTTTTATGTCAACATTTAGTTTCTCTAATTGCAATATAGATGGCTTGTGTTTACCACGTATCCAAGAATTGGCTGTATTTCTATGAATCTCCAGAGTTTTCATTATCTGGTCTTTGTTCACAAAAAGTTGTTTTCTTGTTGCTTCATCAAAAAGAATTCTGGTTTCTTGTGGTAAAAGTTCCAAAGTGCAAATCTCTCTCATAATTTCTATTCTTATGTCCTTCTTTTATTACTGACCCGCGGACACTTCTCATGAGAAGTGATCCAACTTTTAACTCCAAAATCTCTTTTCAGCAAACTTGATTTCTGTTCTACTTTCTCTATAGACCTTATCCCGGTCACTGCGACCTGCTCATCGCTGAGCAGGCATCCCTTCACGGCATTGGAAAGCTATTGCTATCCAAATCTACCGAAGATACGGGACTAATCTCGACTGAAAACATACATATCCAAGCGATTACGAATGCTGTTCTCATTTGCCGAATTCCCTGACCTGGATTCTCCTGAACGCCTTTGTCTTCTCAACAAGGGGCACCTGTTTGCCGGTCCGACTGATGATATGAATCAGATGTCGTAAGAAATGTATAGACATCTAGCCTGACGTTTGACATTTGCGTATCGATTGATTTGCACTCTGCAAGTTCTTTGAATAAAGCAACTGCAATTACAAAACCAGATTGTTGAGGGTCTTTATGATCTATTGTAAATCTTGCAAATCTTTCGCCTTCTCTTGCATCAACACTAAACTCACGCTTCTCATAGGATGGAGCACTTTCTCCATATTTTCTTGAAAGTGCGGATTTCATAATTTTTTGAGCTTTTTCTATTTGATACGGTGTGAGTTCTGCGTTGTCGCATGCGCTAATTTCAAGCACATAGCTAAATGGCATATTCAAGATATGTCTATAACTTTCTTAAATTCACCAGACGGGCTGTCGGTTCTGAGTACGAGCGTTGACACCATGACCTTGGTAATTTTCGCGACAGCGATTTGTCTATCGCTATTTTCACGGACCCCGGGAATCATCCAAACCCGCTATACGGCAGGCCGTTCGCGCATTCGTCAGGTTCTCGTCATTACAACACTCCCCCGACTTAAACGCTTAGACATGACGACGGTCATGTTCAGACTATCCCGAGGTGTCAAACCAAGGATAAGAGTCAAGCGGTAACGGAATATTAACCGTTTTCCCTTTCGCGGACTTCTTCTTAAGGGTCCGCTTAGGCTCGACTTACCCACAGCAGATAAACTTTACTGTGGAACCCTGGCCCCATGCCCAGAGCACTAAGACAATTTGGCTCTTTTTCTCAAATGAATCGGTCTGCAAAATTTGAGTATGAAAGGATTAGGATAAATTGTGAGTCTGACGAGATCGTATTTCTTGTCTTCTGCAAAACTGTGTCGGATATCCAAGTTTTCTAAAATTTCTGAAGCAAGTTTCAAGGTATTGTAAGATTTTGGTCGCATTTCAATAACAACTCTCCCCGAATCTTTTACTGTTCCTTCGCTGTCAATTAGCCCTGAAATGTAAGCGCCTTGAATTTCTTTGTCAGATTTTTTAATTATTTTATTAAAGTCGTTCTCTATGCCGCTTACAACTGACTTCAAAAGTTTGTTGTAATAACGAACCGCTATGTGAAATTTCTTATTCCTCTCTTGTTTGCCTCTTGGTTTTACTCTGATTACCTCTTCTGGCAATCCCAGTTTGCATGAAAAGATTTTCTTTATTTCTTCCTTTTCTATTGTGCTCAATTCTTCTTTCGGCGATGTGACTGCACAATAAAGCCCGTCTTTCTGTAAATTAAATAAATCTCCTAAAACTCTGATGAACTCTACTGCAATTTCTACGTCTGTTGTACCAACACCAACAGAATATTCATCTTCGTCTCTGTCGCCATACCTTATTGCAACAAACCATGTAAATTCTCTGGAAACTCGAATTTCAGATATTTTAATTGCTGTGCGCTTGTGCGTCTCGTAGCACACTTTTTCTATTTTAGTCTCGTTGAGTAGCTGCTTCATCTTTTCAAATTTATCCGCAGTTAATCTCGCTTTGCCTGATTTCCAGCCTGCTATGGTTTGTTGTGCCACACAGAGGTATTCCGCTAGTTTTTGTTGTGTTTCTGCCTTCTTTACAGCCCTTTCTATCAATCGTGTTTGTTCTTCTATAGAAATTCTTGTGTTTGCTGGCAGATATTTGTCTAGCAGAATTTTTTCATGTGTTTCCATGAGGAATCATTCTCAGCTGCTTTAAAAAGCTTTTGCCAAGCAACTGAGAAGTGAAAAGTGACCTCTCATCTGCAGAGCCAAATTTTAACGTCCAGTGCCCTTTTAGGCGGTGGGGACATGAGTGGAGAAGGAAGATATTTTCTAGATTGGATAAATTTTCAATATTTTAAGTGGAACACCTAATTCTCTTTCTAATATTTCATAATGTTCTGGTGAAATTTCTGTATAAATTCGTAATGATGTTTGCCAAGATCTTAGCTCTTGAACATCATAACCCAG
>CAYJUY010000081.1:0-3177 GCA_964373485.1 uncultured archaeon | reverse complement strand
CTCTGACGCGCACTCTGTGAAACACTTCGAATATTTGAGGCTTGGAATCGGCCAGGCGAGGCGGGGCTGGCTGGAGAAGAAGGATGTGATTAATACCTTGCCTGTTGAAAAAATATTGAAGATGCTGAAATGAGGCGAAAATGAATGAAAATTTTTCTCGGGCCTGCCGGGATCCCAATCGCGAGCGAGAAGAGGGACACAGTCGTGGGAATCAGGACCGCCAGCAAGCTCGGACTGAATGAGATGGAGGTCGAGTTCGTCCACAGCGTGTACATGAAGAAGGAAGTCGCGGAAGAGGTTGGGAGAGTTGCGAAAGATCTCGGGGTGAGGCTGTCGGTACACGCGCCCTACTACATCAACCTCTCCTCGGAGAAGAAGGAGACGATTGCCGCGTCGAGAAAGAGAATTTTTGATTGCGCAGACCGCGGAGAGAGTATGGGTGCAGACGCGATCGCGATTCACTCGGCTTTTTACGGGAAGAATGAAAAAGAGAAGGTTTTTGAAATCGTGAAGGAGCAGTTCCTGAAAATTCTTGACGAGATGAAAAGCGCCGGAATCAAAAATGTGAAACTTGGAGTCGAGACCATGGCGAAGCAGAGCCAGTTCGGGACGCTGGACGAAGTTTTGAAGATGCACAAGGAGTTGAAACACGTGATTCCCTATATTGACTGGGCGCACATCTTCGTAAGGAATGGCGGGAAAATCGATTATGTGGAAGTGCTTGAAAAACTGGGGAAGGCCGGAATCGGACACATCAATTCCCATTTCGAGGGAGTCGCGAAAAACAAGAAGGGGGAGTTTGTCGACATTCACGAGCCGATCAGGAACCCGCCGTTCGAGCCGCTTGCAAGAGAAATTCTGAAGAAGAAAATCGACATCACAATAATCTCCGAGTCGCCTGTTCTCGAGAAGGACAGTTTTAAGATGAAGTCTGTACTTCAAAAGTTAGGATACGAATTTTAAAGGAAGCCATTTTGTCGGGGCTATAAAAATGATAGGTTTAAATATTATTAGGCTTAATTAAACTTTAGATTGACAATGGCTTGGTACCCGGTAGCAGAAACGAGCGGTTTCTATACACCCAGCAAAACTAGCGACCTCTTAAGGAAAGTAGACATCTACAACACTGCTTTGAAGGTTGCGGAAATGATTCACATGATTAGTCCGAACCAAAAAGAATCGCTCGAATTGGAAAAAATCGAAGCGCCTATGTACACCGGAACAGCCGCGGATGTCAGGGAGGCTTATGTGGGAGAAATTAATCGCATTGCCAAGAACAGGAAACTCCACAAACCTTTGATGAAACTTCTTTCCAACATTCATGGCGAAAAGAAATACGAGGAGAAAATTGACCAATCAAATGTCATTATTATTCAGCCTCCTGTCGAGTTTGACGATCCAGACTACAATGAAAATATAGAATATGGCAGTCCGTTGTCAGGACTTTTGCGTGAAGAGTGATGGGAAAATACAGAAAACATGAAGTGGACCTTTCAAAATACACAATTACTCCTGAGAGCCTGCTTGCGAAACTAAATTCTGGGATAGAGAACATAAAAACGGTCCTGAAGTCTAAAGGCGTGCAAGTTTCGGAAGATGAAATCGGCAAATTGAAAAATTACGTAACTGGAAAGTGGGCGGAATACAGGGAAAGTGTTGTCGCTAGGCTGGCCAAAGCGAGTAAGGCTGATCCTGCCATGCTGAGCAATTCCTATGTCCAGGAGAACATTTCAGTTCCTTATCTTTCCCGAATCTTGGAAAATGCCCTAAAATCTTACGACAACCAGTTGAAAGACTTCGAAAGGATGGGTCTTGGCAAACTAGACAGTAGGGGAGCTGCGCTTTTGTTTTACGTCAACAGCAACGGCTCTAAAATTCCAGAATTAAGTTTGACCAATCCTGTATCGCTGCAAAAGCTTGTTTAACCGTATTTCAAACTAGCCATCCTCTACTTCAACTATTTTTATACATCCCGCGACAGGACAAACCTCCGAGGAGTCCTGCGCGATTTTCAAATCCGCCTCGTCTATAATCAACTCGAACTTCTCGTGGTCGAACTTCTGCCCTTCTTTCAAATTAGCCTTTCCGTCCTCCTTGTCGATTTCCCAGAACTTCGCCGCGGCTGTCTCGCACGCGGCGGCGCCGATGCAGATGTTCCTGTCGTAGATGATCTTGTACTTCTTCCCCATCAGCAACAACCTTCGTAGTATCCGCATTTACAGCGCGAAGACTTCTTGCTCCCGGCTATGTTTTCCATCTCCCTGCCGCATTGGGGACAGTTCGTGACTTTGAAGTTCTGCATAACAACAAATACATTTGTCGTGAAATTAATTAAACGCAATCAGAGCTGCGTGAAGTATATTCTATAACATATTAATAATATATTTATTGCTTCGCGTCGAAGAATTAACCGTGCTCGAGATTAGGAACTTGCATGTTTCTGTAGAAGGAAAGGAAATTTTGAAGGGCGTGAATCTGAAAATCAGTCGGGGGGAAGTGCATGCGGTCATGGGTCCTAACGGTAGCGGGAAATGTATAGGCTTACAAGATAAAATAATTGTGAACAATAGATTGATGGATGGGTATCAAATTAAAGAGTTTGCCAAAAGTTCAGAGTTAGTTGCTGTGAGGGACGGGTTTTTGTTCCAAAGAAGATTAAAAGTTTTAGATCTTCACGGCAAAGTTAAAAATGCAGTACCTTATTTTGAGGATTACAGAAATCGAGGATTTAGAATAAGAACACGCACTGGTAGAATCGTTAATGTGACGCCAAGCCACAAGCTACTTACTTTTTCTGATGGTTTCATGAAATGGGTTTCTTCTGAGAATTTATTCAAAGGGGATTTCGTTGCACTACCCACTAAACTAGACTTAGAAGAAAATGAAAATTTGCCATCTCCGGACATGTGGCTTAAAAATGTAGTAGGCATTACTAATTTTAAAGAAGCTGGCAGACAGTATGTGATTACAGCCAGACTCCCAATGGGTTGGCATTACAAGGACTATTTCATGAAAATACCGAAAACTTACACGGATGAGCTAGTCGAATTTCTTGCTATGTTTACAGCAGAAGGTCATGTACCGAAAGAAGAAACTTACTTAACCATCACGCAAAAGGATTATCCAGACAAATTACTCAAAATAAAATGTTTCTTACAAGAATTGGGATTAAATCCA
>CAYJUY010000080.1:0-3223 GCA_964373485.1 uncultured archaeon | reverse complement strand
AATCTTCTTTCGATACGCTCAACGGACTTAACGTTTAGCTAACTTACTCCTGCAACTTTTGCAGAGGTACATGAATCTTACTTTGAAAAGTTTGCCGACCTTGTTCGCAGGATTCTTGCAGTTGTCGCAGACCGTGTGCACAATTAAGTTTTGTTTTCCGAGAATTTAAATTAAATTAGGAATTTATTTAACTCTTTTTCTTAAGCATTGGCAAGCCTGTCGGCCCTTCTATAACTTGGTAATTTTTTTCGTCTAGATCTATCGAACCTTCCTCATTCTTCGAGAAGAAAAACAGCTTTGCGCCCCTTGCAGTTACTTTCATGTGAAGCCAGTACTTGTTTCCTTTGCTGTTCGTGTGCCCATATCCCATTTCACTAATTTTGTTTCTCGCCTTTTTAAAGCTTTTTTGCAAGTACGAGCCAGTGGAATTTCGGCTTGTTCATTCTCATACTTAGTGTCTTATAATTTTTCAAAAGTTTTTGCAAAACAATTTTCGTGAAAGTATAATGAATGACTCCAACTTCTTCATGCGCTATTGGCATGTAAGTTCTTTTCCCAATCTTCTTGTAGTCTTCTTTGTTCTTCATCCACCACTTTCTCAAACCCGAAATATACAAAAATCCACCGCTCTTCAAAGTCCTTTCCATTTCTTTGAACGCTTTCCTTATCACATGAAGTTTGTTGTGATTGATTACTTGCACACAAATTATGACATCAAAGAAATTGTTCGGATAAGGAAGTTTTCTGAAGACATCCCCAACTCTTAGGTGCGCATTCGCTTTGATAGCTTTTAACTTTTCTTTAGTCCTTCTAATACCAATCTTGGAATAATCAATTCCCCAAACCTCAAAACCATTCTTTGCAAAAAATACAACATGTCTACCGCTTCCGCAGCCAAGGTCCAAGATCTTCTCGACTTTAGTCTTCTTGAAAATTTTCAGAAGTTTTGGCATGTCTTCTTGAAGCTTCTCTTGTCCCCACTTGCTTTGTATACCCCTTTTGTAAATTTTGTCCCAAGATAGCATTTTGAGTCACAACACAATTTTAGTATCTTCGTAAACTGCAACTAATCCGCCAGATTCTTCTTTTAATGGCGGATAAGACTCGAGTGCTTCTACTTCAACTAACTGGCGCAAAGCCATTTCAAGTTTCACCGGCGATATCCCTTTTATCCACCTAGTAGCGAAAGGAAGCATCTCAAAATCTTTTTTTGCCATCTCCAAAATTTTTCTAGCTTCAGGCAATCTCACAGGTCTATCTTGCAAGAATTTGTAAATTGTTGTTGGAGTTGATTCTTTCACCCAACCAGATCCGTTTGTTGTAAAGACCTCTATAGCGATTGGCGTTCCTTCCAAAATTTTTGTCTGGTCATTCGTTCTGCTGTTTGGTATCGAAGGCGGCTCATGTTGGCTATTTCGTGCCATGCTGTGCCCAGCTAGATTCCTAATCGGATTAAATCCTGCACTAGTAACTATTTCATCGATTATTGCAGAAATCTCACTGACTTTCACGCCAGGTTTGAGCGCATCAAGTGCAGCTTTCGTTGCCCTCTCTGAAGTTTCAATCAGCGGATGGGTTTCGTGTCCCACAAAAATTGTGAACGCCCTGTCTGAAATGTAACCATCAATCTGGCAGCCAATATCGACTTTTACCAAGTCGTTTTCTTTCAAAAATATCGAATCGTCTGCAGCAGGAGTCACATGCGCTGCAAGTTCGTTTATGGAAATATTCACAGGCCAAGATGGTTTCGCACCAAGTTCAACAATTTTCTTTTCTATCTTTTCAGCTACATCAATCGCTTTTACTCCAGCTTTCACAAGAGGCTTTGCAAACTCGATTACCTTTTCCGAGATTTCATGAGCTTGTCTGTATTTATTTAGGACCTCTTCTTCCATAAATTTTTTCCAGCTCCCATTTACTTAAGTTGATTCTTAAATTTAATTATGTGGAATCCTTCGGCCAAAATGCGCGTTCTTTCTTGGTACGGTTCTCGTAACGATTTCAGCAAGTTCGCCGACAGAACTCTCGACATCTGGTTTGGAGACGTGTCAGAACAACCCATCAAATTACTAAGACAGGGGCCTGAACTAAAATATGCAACCAATAAGAAATTAATAATACTCGACTACGACGATGTTGTCAACGAATACCAAACGCCAGCTCCAGCCTCTCTACTAGTGCTAAATCTAATTGAAAATAATTCCTACTTGGAAGAACATAAAGAAAGATTTCTTTACAACTTTAAAATGCTTGAGAGTGCTGAAGATCCAAGACCATATGCCGATGCTATATCACACGATTTTAGAAAAGGCGAACTTACTTACAAACTTTACATTAAAGCATGCGAGTATGCTGCAGAAAATTTTAGCATGGTTTCAGGTTTCACCTCAGCAATTAATTCCTTGAGAGAAATGGCATACAGACCTTTCATACTCACTGCTTCGCCGCAAGAGCTGCTAGAGAGTTGCCAGAAAAGACTGACTATAGGAATGCGCGACATAGAGGCTTCCAAATTCTACTTTGATTCGCATGGCATATTCGAAAGAATGGAACTAAATCTCGATGAGACAAGATCAATTAAAAGAGACAAAATATTGGAGCAATCCATTTTCACAAGAAATGGTTTTGAATTTATGGTCGACAATAATCTGGTGACGGGAAAAAGAATTGTAAAACCCGGTTTTCGTTTCTACATTTGGGCCGCGAAAGAAGTGCCAGTCATGTATGACAACATAAGCATAAAGATGTTCGAACTAAGAACTGACTTCACGAAATTGCCAGACAAAACGAAAAGAATAGAAAAGGGAATCTCGATTCCGATAGTCATCGACCAAAGCGATTACAAAAGAGCAATAGAACTGGGGCATACTGCAAAAGATCACGGTGACAGGGCCTTAAATTTGTCTGGCGAAGATTTCAAAATAGAAAAATTCAAGTTTCTCGAAGATCTCGGTCTTCACATAAATCTAATGCACTACATTTTTCCATCTGAGCTGACTGAAATACGCAGACACATGAATGATTTGCGATTTGAAAAAAAAGAAAGACTCGCCAAAATCAAGCTGAAACTGGTGATGGAATTATTTTTGGAAAATTCGCTTGAGCCCAAAATGCCGCTTGATTTAATTACCAGTTAAGATTACATCCTCGGGCTTGCGCGGAATTACTTGAAGATTTCCTCTGTAATCATCAACAAGTCCAGTGACTTTTATTTTAGCTTTTT
>CAYJUY010000079.1:0-3268 GCA_964373485.1 uncultured archaeon | reverse complement strand
TTCAATTAGGCGGAGCTGATCGTGTTCCGTATTTTTGTTTAGTTCAGATTGGTTTCGTAATTCATCCGGCGGACTGAAGTCCGCAGATTTCTTTGCTCACGCAGTTAAGAAATCAAAGAACTGCTGGGAGACTGTTTCGTAATTTGTGTAGAGCCACCACAGCGCTACCGAAAGCGCGACGATGACCACGACCAGTTCGACGAGGAGTTTGGTCTCTACCATTGATTTAACTTAGTTGTCTAGGCTATATCTAATTTCAGTTTTGACATAGTCCTTTAATTTAATTCCTAGTTTCGCAATAAGTAATATGACTCCGCCAAAACTGGAAGAAGGAGACTTTGCGAGAATCATAACCCCAGCTTGCAGCCTATCTGTTCCTTGGATTAACGATGATTTGCAACAAAGGGCCGTCAAAAGGCTGGAGGAGATTGGATTAAAAGTAAGCTTCGGAAAACACGTCAATGAGATGGACGAATTCGATTCTTCTACAATAGAGTCTAGAATTGAAGATCTTCACGATGCCTTCAAGGACGAAAACGTCAAGCTAGTTCTCACAGTAATTGGAGGCTTCAACTCGAACCAACTTTTGGACTACATTGATTACGACCTCATAAAATCGAACCCAAAGATATTTTGCGGCTACTCGGACATAACGGCCCTGCAAAATGCCATTTATGCGAGGACTGGTCTGGTAACATATTCTGGGCCGCACTTCTTCACCTTCGGCGAGAAGGAGGGATTTGATTACACGCTGGAATACTTCAAAAAATGTTTTTTCAGCAGCGAGCCTTTCGAAGTTAAGCCGTCAGAGAAATGGAGCGATGACAGATGGGCAAACAATCAGGACAATAGAAATTTCTTCAAGAATGGGGGCTATTGGGTCATAAACGAAGGGCACGCTCAAGGCAAGATTGTCGGTGCTAATTTATGCACGTTCCAGCTTCTCCAAGGCACCAAGTACTGGCCGAGTTTGAAAGATTCCCTTCTATTTCTAGAGGAAGACGACTGGGCTGGATCAGAAACTCCTGTCTTTTTCGATAGGGAACTGCAGTCCCTAATTCACCAGCCAGACTTTGACAAGGTGAAGGGAATTGTAATTGGTAGGTTTCGCTCGAAGAGTGAAATGACAAAGGAGAAAATAAGTAAGATAGTGAAATCGAAGAAAGAGCTTGAGCACATGCCTGTAATTGCCAATACGGATTTTGGGCACACCACGCCTTTGATAACTTTTCCTATAGGAGGGAAATGTGAATTTGTTGCAAATAAGGAAAAAATAAAGCTTGAAATTTCAGAACATTGATCTCTAGTCAATGAAATTGACTGGGTCATATTTAAAGACAATCTACCAACTGAATTTTGGTACATATGAGAGGCGATCTTGTTTGGCATACCAAGAAGGGAATTGAAAATCTTTTTAGAGAGATCGCTTGATGAAAAGTGCAGAAATCTTCTGAAAGAGACCTACCCGCTTCAGGGAAGAACATTTTCCTCTGCTGTAAAGCTAATATCCCAAAAATATCCGGAAAGTACCTTGAAGTTCAGACTGAAAAATATGAAATCATTAGGCCTGATAGATTTTGGAAATTCCAAAAGCGTCGGGAAGCCTCTAGTTTTCACAGAATTGGGAAAGCTGTTTTTCAAACTTCTTGAAGGTGAGAAAATTGACAGGTGAATATTTTTGGAAAATTCAAAATAAGAAAGTTTTACGGAAATGAAATTACCGAAGAAATGCTGTTTGACTTGAGAGAAGTTGCAAATAGCGGCTTCGGAAAGCCTGTGCCGTCAAAAGAAAATGAAAACGTTGCCAAAAAGTCTGATAGGCTGTTCGTTGCATATTACAAAAATAGGAAGGTTGCATTTGCATCTGTAAAAATTGTTCACAAAAATTTGGGCTATCTGGTGGGAGGCGTGGTGAATGCCGACTTCAAGAATAGCGGACTGTATCGCGAGCTGACAAAAAGGAGGATTGAAGAGCTTAAAGGAAGAGCAAGTTACGTGTCGACAAGGACGCAGAATCCTACTGTGTATTATGTGCTTAGGCACATGGTCAGAGAGATATTCCCAAACGAGGGGATTGTACCTTCTAAAATTGTCGGGCTAGCGAAATCTGTCGATAGAAGAGTAGACAACAAGCTAAAGGTGAGCTGGTGCTATGGAAGAAGGTTATCAAGCTTCGACTTCCCAACTAAGGATGAAAAAGCAAACAAACTTTTTTCACACTTGAATTTGGAACACGGTGATGCTTACATAATCATTGGTTTATTATAATTTGAGGAATGTGAACTATAGTTATGGACGAAGACAAACTGACATTGGAACTGGTCAGAATAAACTCCGAAAATCCGCCAGGGAATGAGAAACAAATTGCAAAATTCATTTTCGACTATTTGGAAGGTCTTGGAGCCAGCCCAGAAATCATAGAGTTCGACAAAAATAGGACAAATGTTGTTGCGGAAATTGGGAGGGAAAAGGGCCTGATGCTCTGTGGTCATATGGACACAGTTCCTATTGGGGATGAAAATCTCTGGAAACAAAATCCGTTCGGCGAAATTTCGAGAGGAAAAGTTTACGGCAGAGGATCTTCTGACATGAAAGGTGGAATAGCATCAATTCTCACAGCCGTCGGAAAAGTAAACCTGTCAAAATTGAAAAGAAAATTACTCTTAACTTTTGTTGCAGATGAGGAAGCCAGACTCAGAGGCTCCACGTGGCTGCTGGAAAACAGGAAAGGAATTTTTCGAGACGTAGAGTACGGAGTCATAGCCGAACCTACCGACATGAAAATACAAATCGCACAGAAGGGAGTAGTCGACATCAAAGTAAAATTCGGTGGAAAATCGGCGCATGGCTCTATGCCTTGGTTGGGTGAAAATGCCATAGTTAAAGCAACAAAGTTCGTTACAGAGCTGGAGAAATTAAACAGCAAGATGAAAATCAAAGACAACTTGCTTGGCAAAGGAAGCGTCAACATTGGAAAAATTTCTGGCGGGACGAAGGTGAACGTCGTGCCAGACTATTGCGAGCTGGAGATTGACAGAAGAGTAGTGCCTGGAGAAACTCCTGAACGTGTAGTGAAACAGATTAAAGAAGTATCCAGAAGGTTGAAACTGAATGCAGAAATGGAAGTTGTTCTTGCAAGAAAACCATTCAAGCTTAATGAGAGCTCTGAAATCGTGAGGCTGGTTAGAATTTTGGCTGGGACGAAAACATTTGGAGCAACCGGCTATACAGAGCAGAACTCTACAAAACGAAAGCGAACGTAGAATGC
>CAYJUY010000078.1:0-3274 GCA_964373485.1 uncultured archaeon | reverse complement strand
GCGCTGCATTTCGTTCATCTGGGGGGCATACTGTTAGATGAACGGACTGCCCGACGTATCCGCAACGGCAAAACCAAAGTGAGCCGTCATCGAGTCCGGCAGCCAATACCGTCCCGCCTGAAGTGCGTGATGAAAAAAATCTTCCCCCTCATGTTTGTCTGCTTGATCGCCTCTGCAATGTTTTTTTGGCGTATCTCAAGCATCTACTCAGACAATTCCACCCCAAGGTTGGTGGTACTGTGCCACCTTCAACAACCCGTGTGATTGGAGAGTGGACTGCTATTGCGACTATATTGGGGAAGATTGCCTTACCTACTCCTATTATGGATGTTAGATACGAGAATTACTATTGTCAGTGGGTTAGCACAGAAGCCAAGCGGTATTTAGTAAAAGCGCTTTAATCTTTCTGTTTTAGATTAGGTGCTTTTTTGTTATCATTCCAACGGCCTCTATCATGAATTGGGGCTAATTCATTAGTATGAAGGTATGGGACGACCATTCCTCATTATTATAGTTTTTTGGCTGTTACTCTTAAGCTGTAATCAGCCGTTTGAGCCCAAGGGCGAATTTCATAAGCAGTTAGTTGTATTTTCTATTTTATCGACTGATCGTGATACTCAGGTAGTTCGCCTCAGCACGAACTACGACCCGCCCGCTCTTAATCCCTATGAAATCACCCAGGAGCAATTAGTTTCTGATGCCGTCGTAACAATCACTGACGGTAATAGTCTCTTCTCATTAAAGCAATCCCCTCTTCCCAGACCAGATACAAGTCGTTATCGTACTCCTTTTCAAGCGTACGTCGTTCCTCTCACGCCTGAGTACGGGAAGCTGTACTCACTTTTGGTTAGGTCGCCAGAGTTTGACTCTGTGTACGCCGTTATACGCCTCCCCGGAAAACCTTCTCTCTCCTTACCAGGATCCTTCATCCTTGAGCATCCAGAAAAATTCCCCAGGAAAGATGAAGAGATCACTTTTGACGCGCTGGTCGCGACCGGTGTCATGGGTATTCTGGTCAGGTTCTATATTGATTACGAGATAACGACGCCAGCAGGAACGGAACAGAAACACTTCGAGGTCCCGTTTCTGTTTCACGACCCGGATTATACAATTGAGCGGGCGAGCTACCCAACGCTCTTTCGTTATTCTTCGGGACGGTTCCGTCACGTCTACCCAAACGGTGGCTACATTTCTGTGTTGAAAAAAATTATCGCACTCCATCCAAACACAAGAATAACGTTTACGCGTGCCGTTTTTCTTCTTCTACAAGCTGAACAAAATTTCTACAAGTATTACAAGATCGCGAACGGCTTCGAGGATACCGGTTCCATTCGGCTCGACCAGCCGAACTATTCGAATATCGTTAATGGTCTGGGAGTATTCGGCGGATATACTCTTGATTCACTCGCACACTCGCTGCCTGACGATTTTTCTTACAACATTCGATGAAAGACCTCTACTGTAAATCTCTGTTTGTTGGTTTGTTAATCGTTCTATCAAAGCCTCTTTTTCTGGAGGCACAAGTGAGCGATATTCGCGGCGTGGTAACAGACAGCGTTACCGGACGACGGATTCCATTTGCAAATATTATTCTTGAAGGGATTGGAAAAGGAGCTGCAGCCAACGAATTCGGTTTTTACTTGATCCCAAATGTTTCCCCCGGAACAAAGAAGATTACTGCAAGTGCAATAGGTTATCAGCGACGAACGGTTCAGGTTACTGTTGAACCAGGACAAATTCCTGAGGTAGACTTCCGGCTCGTTCCGCAAGCCATTGAATTAGAAGAAATAGTCGTCACTGGCCGCGCAAAACCTGAGCTGCTGGATATTCAGACGAGTGTGCATGTGCTCGAACGGCAAGATCTGAAGCGCGTGCCGACTGTGCTGCAGGAAGACGTCTTTCGCTCATTGACAATCCTCCCGGGTATTGTTTCAACCAGCGATGTCACCTCCAAATTTTACGTGCGCGGCGGTGCAGGAGACCAGAACTTAATACTCCTCGACGGCATGAGAATCTATAATCCATTTCATGCGCTCGGCGTTTTCAGCGTGTTCGACCCGGATATTGTGCGATCGGCAGAGGTTTACACCGGCGCATTTCCTCCTGGATTCGGCAACAGACTCTCTTCTGTAATCAATATTTCGTCAAGCGACGGACGGGATGACCGACTCGCAGGCAAAGCAAGCGTGAACCTTCTTTCCTCGAAGCTGACGCTTGAAGGACCGGCAATAAGCGGAGTCTCCTGGATGTTCAATGGACGAAAATCTATGTTTGACCGGTCCTTTAAGAATCTCATTAAACAGGAGATTCCTGTCTCGTTTTACGATGCCTTCTTTAAGGCTACAACTAAGACAACCGAAGGAGTCAAGGCGGATTTTTCTGTTCTATTGGTCGGTGACGATCTCATCAGTAGCAATATTGAAGAGCCAAACTATTCATGGCGGACGAAGGCGCTGGGATTATCAGTTGCGGGTCTTCTGACCGATAGAATTTTTGTTACATCTCATGTCAACGTGAACTCATTTATCGTAGAACGAGACCCAAAATCTTCGAAGCTCCTCAATCCTGCATCAAGCTCGGTAACAGAAGTTGGTGTTCGTGCGACAGGCACATATTATACTGATAGGGGAGACTTTTTCCTTTTTGGCTTCGATTTCGATTTTCCTCAGCTCGAATACAAACTCGTTAACAATGTCGGCGCGCGCCTCGATTTACGCGGAACTTCTCCCAATGTATCTTCCTGGGTTCGGTATCAGGCAAAATGGAAACGCTGGCAACTTGATGGCGGAATCCACACTGACCTCTCTGCATTGTTTGTGCGGGAAGGTACGGCGCGGGAAATCTGGCAACCGCGAGTGCACGCAAGTTACCTGTTGTTCGGAGACTGGCGAGCCAAGGTTTCCTTCGGCACCTATACACAAAATGCTATCACTGTTACAAATGAGGATGATGTTATCTCAATTTTCGACCCGTGGATTCAAATTCCTACGGCATTAAAATCCGCGCAGGCCGATCACTATGTCGTCGGTGTCGATGGAAATCTTGCCGAGAACATTTCAACAAGCGTTCAGACATATTACAAAGATTATCGTTCTCTCGTTACTTATAATCGGGATAAGATTGACGCAGCCGACCCTGACTACGTAAATGGGAAAGGACATTCGTATGGTCTCGAGCTGCTCGTAAGGGCTAGCTGGAATTTTGTTGAAGTCTATGGGGCATATTCTCTCGCCCGGACTATCATTGATAATCAAGGTTTTCGATACTATCCGCG
>CAYJUY010000077.1:0-3283 GCA_964373485.1 uncultured archaeon | reverse complement strand
CGCGGAAACTGGCGTTATCTCGCCTGGCGGAGTTGGTTTCGACATAAACTGCGGTATGAGAATTCTTCGCACGAATCTTACACTTGAGGAAATCAAACCGAAAATTCCAGAATTGATTGACATTCTTTTCAAGATGGTTCCCGCGGGAGTCGGGGCGACTGCATATCAGGAGCCGAAAGAAATCGCAAAAGTTCCTGAAGGAATATTCAGGGAAATTGTTGAGGAAGGAGTGAAATGGTCAGTTGATAACGGTTATGCGTGGAAGCAAGATTTGGAGAGGATAGAAGAATATGGCGGGGTGAAGACTGCAGATTTTTCACAAGTCAGCAAAGACGCCTACAAAAGAGGAAAGAGCCAGATTGGGACCCTCGGCTCTGGAAACCACTATTTGGAAATTCAAGTCATTGACAAAATTTTCGACGAGGAAATCGCGAAGCAGTGGGGACTTGGAATCGTGCCGAACCAAGTTTGCATAATGATCCACTGCGGCTCTCGTGGGTTCGGCCACCAGATATGCACGGATTACTTGACAACTTTTGTATCGGCCATGCGAAAATATGGCATAAAAGTTCCAGACCAGCAGTTGGCGTGTGCTCCATTCAGTTCTGAAGAAGGTCAGAATTATTTGAAGGCGATGTCCTGCGCGATTAATTACGCTTTTACAAATCGGCAATTGATTGTCTACCAAATCAGGAAGGCTTTCGAAAAAGTTTTCAAGAAGAGCGCGGAAGAACTCGGCTTGGAAATCATTTACGATGTCGCGCACAACACGGCGAAGGTAGAAGAACATAAACTGAATGGAAAAACGGAGAAGGTCGTCATCCATCGGAAGGGCGCCACTAGAAGTTTTGGCCCGGGACATCCTGAACTTGCTCCGATGTTCAAAAATGTTGGTCAGCCGGTAATTGTCGGCGGCAGTATGGAAACGGGATCTTTCTTGTGTGTCGGTACAGAAAAATCAGAAGAGGAAACATTCGGCACGACTCTTCACGGAAGTGGCAGGACAATGAGCAGAACAAAGGCAAAGAAAATGGTGAGAGGCGAACAGTTGCAGAAAGATCTACTTGCGAGAGGAATCTACATTAAAGCAACTACCATGTCAGGTCTTGCCGAAGAAGCGGGATTTGCGTACAAAGATATTAATGAAGTTGTTGACTCGATGCATCAAGCAGGAATTAGTCTTAAGATTTTACGCCTCCGACCTCTTGCGAATATCAAGGGCTAGCTCTTTTTCTTCTAAAAACTTTGTAAAACAAATCTCCCATTACAGGCAACTCAAGATAGTCAATCAAAATTGCAATCCACGCGATATAGATTGGAAGTTGTATAGGTACTACGTCGAAAAGGATTTCATAAACAATCTCATCTGTAATCCAAAAGAGATGCAAGACTTGTACTCCAAGAAAAATCAAGAATAATAGATTTTTGTCTAATTTCCTTCGCCTGTAAAGTGTTAGGGAGTAAAATGTCAATCCAGCAAAAAGTGCAGGAATTTCCAAATAGTCTATAATAATGAAAAGTGGAAGAGGTATTTCTGGAAATGCAAAGAAACTTTCTCCAAAAATTCTCAAGAGGACTACATCAGTCGTGAGCCAGTAAAGATGAATAATTTGCAGCGATATTAAGACGAATGCTATTTTCAGGTTCAGGTTTTCATACTTATGCCAAAAATCCACAATTTTCTGCAAGACCATTAATTAACTTTGTTTTGCGATTTTTAAAAGCTAAATAATCACCAAGAGAATTATTTTCATGAAAAAACGCAAATTCAACTGGCTACCGATTATAGTTTTGATTGTAGTTGCCGCAATTGCGGGCCTTAGTTACTCACTCTATGTTTTCTATTCATCGGGCGCGGCTGAAAAAGGAATAGTCGTTTGCGACCCACAAAATCCTACAGATTGTTTGTGGCAAGATCATATTCATTCGCTTGTAATCATTTCAATCGACGGAAATGTACAAGACTTGCCAATTGAAAAAGGAGCTTTGGACAAGGCCCACACTCATGAAGAGAAAAATATTTTGCATTGGCACAACAGTTTGCCTTACGACCCTCTGAAGCAAGAGGTGATTGACAAGACCCCATTAACTTTGAAGAATTCGTTGAATTCCATTGGCGTTGCATTGCCAGAAGGGGGCAGACTTTTTGTTAAGAAGAGTGGTTCATGGAATCGCATAACAGAATATGGCGAGTATGTTTGGAGCGATGGCGACATAATTTTCATAGCGAAGGATAGCAGAAGCGATGACGAAATTCTCGCTTACTTGAATTTTGCAAACATAAATCTACCATTCCTCGGCGCAGGATAGATTAATAAACATTTGCGAGAAATTTATTATATGGCAAAAATGGTGAAATGCGAATCTTGCGGAAAAATGTATCCCGCTGACAAAATAAAAGCTCACAAAAAAAGCGAGCCTGCCATTTGCAAATATTGCTAATGTATTTTTCTTTTGAACACGAACTTTATTTGTGGCATTGGAATCCTTCCCATTACCTGTACTAATTGGCGGAGCATTAGTTGATTCGATAGCGCCCTGTGTTATTGGAGTGTTGATACTTTTGCTGACAGTTCTCTCAAGAGTAAAAGACAGAAAGGTGCTACTAGTTTCCGGATTCTTTTACATAGTCGGCGTGTACATCACATATTTTCTCGGCGGGATTACCCTTCTTAAACTTTTCGAGTTGTCACGTGATGTCGTCTTCTTCACCAACTATCTTTACATCGGAATGGGCAGCCTAATTATTTTCTTTGGCCTTCTTGAAATGAAGGACGTTTTCTGGTACGGCAGATTCCTCTCGCTCTCGATACCCGCAAGATTCATCGCTTTCATAGAAAGCTATGTGAAGAAAGCTGCAGGCAACAAATTTGCCGCATTCACATTCGGCATTGCAACAACTCTAATCGAACTACCTTGTACGGGCGCACCATATCTTGCAGTACTCGCGCTTACGTCATTCGTACCTTTCATCGAAGCAATACCTCTTCTAATTCTTTACAACTTTATTTTTATTCTGCCGCTTCTTGCAATAATCTATCTTGTTTACACAGGCACAGCAGTGAAGAGGCTGGAAGCTTGGAGAAGCAGCCACAAGAGTAAAGCGAGACTCTTGCTGGGTCTTTTCTTGATCGGACTGGGAATTGTTCTTGTTTGGGTTATAAGACCAGACTTGTTACTCCATTCTGTAGCTGCAGTAACGCTTATTGTGCTAGGAATGCTCGCTGTTTGGAAATTAAGAAAGTAATCAGGTAATAGTGGGAGGGCGAGGCTCCTGCCAAGC
>CAYJUY010000076.1:0-3283 GCA_964373485.1 uncultured archaeon | reverse complement strand
TTTTTCCACACACTTTCCAGTTCCTGCCGGACCTGCAAAGAGCAGATGTGGGATGCTCCTGTCTTTAGCAAAAGCCTTCATCCTTTCGACTACCTGACGCTGATTAATCACTTCTGACAAATTTTTCGGCCGATACTTCTCTGCCCAAATCTCTAGAGCCATGTCATCGTCTCATAATTCAAGTTTGGTATATTTATTTGCCCACAAAGGCATTTTAGCTTTGCTTTTTCATTTCGAAAATACTACTCGCGCCTCGTTGTTTTCTTCAACCATTTCGACTATAGTGTTCTGACTGTCGACTTTTATTGCAAGTCCTGACAAGCCCACTGGAATTCTCGCGTTAGTTATTCTGCTCGTTACGCCTGTGCCTGGAGATATTTTAGGTATTATAGACAAACTTGGATCTTGCAAGCTCTCCAAGATTTTACCGTCTCCGAAGAATCCGATTTTTGTTTGCGTAGAATCCTTCAGGCCCAAGTTTCTCAAAGTGAAGTTTATGTCGACATAAATTCCCCTCTTAGTTGCAGACAAATCCGTTATCGCCAAATCCGCCGCGGCAGGAATTCTGTAAAGCTCGTTAATCGCGTCAATCGTTATTTGCGTAATGCTCTGCTCGCAACTCACCTCTCTCGAAAACATCAAATCATCTTCTCTCCCTGACAAATGCCCGAGGCCGAGAACGTGACCGATTTCATGGGCGGCTCTGTTGACTCCGACACACTCTTCATCTATCGGCAACAAGAAAACTTCTCCCTCCTCGATCAAAGTGAATGCTCCGCCAGTTTCGATTGCTTTGGAAGGACCGCCTTCGCCCACAACCTTTCCTCCCTTGATTTCCTCGAAAGTGGGGAACCAAGAAAAAACTAGCTCTGCTTCTGACAAATCATTTACTTCTACAAAAGAGATTACACTGTTTGTCTTTTCTCTCCACAAATCTGTAGCTTTTCTCACATACTCCACATCATCTTCACCGAACTCGGTTGTGTCTTCGCCGCTCTCTTTGTCAAGATAGAACTTAATTGGCATATGATTCCATCTTGGATTGGGGAACAGAGTGGGGTAAGATATCTCCGCATTGTTTGTGACGAATGTGAGTTTGCTTTCACCAACTTCCGGCTCACCTTCCTGGAAAATTTCTCCAAGTTGTTGAATTTTTTCTACGTCAGGCAGAGACGTAGGGAATTCGCCAAGAAATCTGTCGAAATATCCTTCTTGATATGCAAAATATGCTCCAGCAGCAAAAATAACAAAAATTACTAATGCGACTATCGTTCCGACCGCTGACATTTAAAATTATTTGGCGATTTGTTTAAAAGTATTAATCACATCTCTATCCAAGATTTTTTGAAAACCACCTGGGTGTTTGCAGTCACTCGCCACATGCTTCAAATTGATTAATCAAAATAATTGATAGTGTCTTCTCAGCCTTTCCTTTATTTCGTCTATTCTATTCATATTCAGTGTAAATACGTGCTCCTTTCCATGAGGAAACTCCACTAACATGCCTTTTCTTCTTAATTCTTTCACCAGCTCTGTTATTCTTTTGTGTAAATTTGGAGGCATTCCCTTCGGAATATCGCTTTCATGTATGTGGCGGGACCTTCCAGCGTGCATGCGGAAAAATTTCCACAGAATTGCATCTTCAATTTCTTCGTCAGTGATGTCTTTCCTTTTCAAATCAATCATGCAAAAATATTCTGCATTCTGGCTTATAAATATAATGTATAATTTCTATACATAGTATGTATAAATATTTATACATACAGTTTGATTACACATGTATGACAGAGACTAAAATTGCAGACAAATCCGCGCTTGCCGAAACTTTTGGCGAAAATCCGCTCGCAAAAGTTATAGATTTTTTTTTGATGTATCCAAGTTTTGATTACTCGAAAAGCCAAGTAGCGAAATTTGTTGGAATTTCTAGAATAACAATCGAAAAAATATGGAGTAGGCTTGTGAAGAATGGAATAATTTTGAAAACTAGAGAAGTGGGCAGAGCAGATTTATACAAATTAAATACAGGCAGCATGAAAGTAAAAGCGCTTATGAGATTTGACTTTGAACTTTCTTCTGCTGCTTTGGAACAGGGAACGAAAAAAGTAATTGCTTTAAAGACTTAGTCATTTCAAAATATAAATTTATTTTAACTTATTATTTCGCCACGTGCTTCAAAGTAATCAGTCCAAGCTTTCCGTCGTTCGTCGAGAGGAAAACATTTACTTGGAAGAGCGTAGTAAAAATACTTGAAGAAGGAAATAATTAGACTTTAAAAGAAAAAAGCCGAAAGTATTTAAGTAAGAAAGTAAGATTAACTATTATGACTGTAAAAGAACCTGAGCTAACGAGAGTAAGTTCAAAAGGACAAATAGTTATACCCAAAACCATGCGAGAAAACTTAAAAATCAAACCTAAGACTATGTTGTTAATTTATGGAAAAGGTGATGCTTTAATTCTTAAAAAATATCAGGCTCCGTTAGCAAAAAGAAAAATTGAAGAACTTTTTAGGATTATTGATCGGAGAGTCGCAAAGTTTGGAAAATTGACGGAACGGGAGATAGCAGAAGAAATTAAACTGTATAGAGAATCAAAATCTAATAAAATCGAGTAGTACTGTATGTTAAAAGTTGTTTTAGATACAAATATTTTAGTTTCCAGCTTGATAAGAAATGGTAAACCACGAAGTATTTGGAATTTTATCCTCACGGGTAAATTGCAGCTTATTTCATCAAAACAAATTTTAGACGAATTTATTGAAGTCATATCAAGAGAAAAATTTAGAAAATATATTACTGAAAATGAGGTCAAGATTTTTCTTGAAACCGTCAAAGATATTGGAAATTTCGTTCGGGTCAAACACAATTTCAAAATTATAAGAGAAGATCCAGATGACGACAAAATTCTTAATGCTGCATATGACGGGAAAGTAGATTACATTGTTAGCGGAGATCCGCATTTGCTGAAACTGGAAGAATTCAGGGGAATAAAAATAATCACACCTAGCCAAATGTTGGGAATATTGAAATGATTAAATTGTAACTCGTCAATTTTATGAACACTTGCTTAATATTTTTCCGTGCAGAAGACTTTGTCTTTTGAGACGACTCTGCCTTATTTTGCCACATGCTTCAAAGTGATTAATTCTGTCTCACCGAAAGAATCTATAAGTAAATATTTAATTCATAAAATCTTTTAAATTTGGCAGAAAAAATTTCTTCATACTGAAAATTTTATTAATTATTTTCTTGCCCTGTTCAAAATCAATTTTTACACCATAGTAATT
>CAYJUY010000075.1:0-3297 GCA_964373485.1 uncultured archaeon | reverse complement strand
GCAGCTTCCGCACGTTTCTTTTTTCTCGCTTTCTGCTTTGGATGCTTTTTTTTTGCTAAGGAATTTTTTCTATAACGGGAACTTTTCTAAAATGTACGAAGAAAAGTCTTAATAGCACAGAAAACGACTCTTTTTAATTACAATGTCTGCAGCGAGAAGGATCTGGGAAAGGCTCAACGAGGGCGTGCTCGGTTATATTTTCTACATAGCTTTGGGAATTGTTGCGGCGGTAGTTGCGACCAGCGTACTTGGTCTCGCTCTCGACACAAGCATACCCTTGGTCGCGGTGCTCAGCGGCTCGATGGATCACGGAATAAACGAGGACGGTTATCCGTGCGGCAAGAATGTTGGAACATACCAAGAGAATTTTGAAAGCTGGTGGAATTTGTGCGAATCCGCTTACAAAGATTTTGGAATCGCGGAGGAGCAGTTCGCGGGCTTTCCTTTCAGAGACGGCCTCAAGAAAGGCGACATACCAGTGATACAGAATGATGACAAATACGAAGTCGGCGAGGTGATAGTTTACAACATTCCCTCGCAAAAAGTTCCAATAATCCACAGGATTGTGAAAACCAACGACGACGGAACTTACCAGACGAAAGGAGATCACAACTCGGGACAAAACTCGTACGAGCATTCCGTTCAGAAGTTGCAAATCCGCGGGAAAGTGATTTTCGTCGTGCCATACATTGGGTATTTAAGGGTGCTGATACCAATAAATTAGAAACTTTCAGGGTCTGGGAAAAATGAAATTCTGCGAAAAATGCGGCAATCTTTTGGTGGCGAAACACGGGAGAAAAATGACCCATCTAGTGTGCAGGAAGTGCGGTAGGGAATACAGGATTCACGAAAAGATTAAAATTTCCGAAGAGATGCACAGCGAAAAGAAAGGCGTCGTGGTGATGGGAAAGGAGGAGACGCAGTCCGATTTGCCGACCACGCACATAATCTGCCCGAAGTGCGAGCACGGCGAGGCATTCTGGTGGATGCAGCAGACGCGCTCCGCGGACGAGCCGCCAACGATTTTCTACAAGTGCAAGAAGTGCAGCAACAGCTGGAGAAGTTACGGGTGAATTCAGGATTTAAGTTTTTGTTTTGTATTATATTCTGTCTATGTACGAGTCAGAGAAAAAGGAATGCTCCAGAATTCTTTACGAAGCGATGAAACAGACCTTGGAAAACCGCCGAGACCTTCAGGGCGAGGTTGATTCATTCGTGCAGGTTTTTCCTGGATTGCCAATTTCTTTTTTGCGGTCCCAAGTGGTCGGTCTAGGTCTCAATCCAGACGGGATAGGAAACAAGATTGAAGTCGCGGAGAGGCTCTCATCTGCGACAGGAGACTTTTCTTTCCACCGGACTCTCGCAAAGGATCTGTTCGCAATGAAATGCGACGATTCCGCCTGCAGGTTCCAAGAACCGTTCGCTGCGGCAACGGTTTTGGAAACGAATAGGCCAAACACAGAGCTCGTCAGAGAGCTTGCAAAGGGCATGGTGGACGCCGCAAAGTCCGCAAATGTCGCAGTGGTTGGCGGGGAATATGCGGTAGAAGGGCGCAGAGTCAAGGGATATGGGAAGTACAACTACAATTGGAGTGGCATAGCTTTAGGGATTTTCGATGCGGCCAACTTCAGTCTTAACACGTTAGACCATGTAGAAAGAAAAATCAAGCTCAAAGAGACACAAATGTTGAACAGGGCGCTGATGAAGGGGAATTCGGGCGCTCCCGAAACAGCAGATTCCAAAAACTACATCGTGGCGCTTCAGGAGACAGGACCAAGATCAAATGGCTATTCTGACATCTTGGAATCTTTAGAAGAGGAGCACGGTCCGGAGTGGCATCTCAAGGAATACAATGGCAAAAACTTGGCGGAGTGGTTCTTGGAGCCTTCAAAAATATTCACACCTGCACTGGTAGAGCTCACCAGAAACTCCCACATGAAGGACAAGAAGGTCTATGGAATAGCGCACATAAGCGGAGGCGGGATTCCAGAGAAATTGGGACGGCTGTTAAGGCAGGCCGAAAACTTGGGTGCGGACATTTACGATCCCTACGAGCCTCCAGAGTCGCTTCTCTATATTCAGAAAATATCTGAGATGAGCGATAGAGTAGCATATCAAACATTTGGAATGGGCCATGGAATTGCTTTGATAACTGAAAATCCCGAGTACGTCATGGGGACAGCAAAAAAGTTCAACTTCAATTCAAAAATAATTGGGGAAATAATCAGCGAGCCCCTGATAAGAATTACAAACAAAGGATTTTACGCGAAGGAAAATGAAAGAAGTCTAGAATATATAATCTAGTGACTTTTCCTGGCTACTAATATTTATTTTTCCGAGACCGAAGATTATTCGGATGCCAGCGCAGCACTATGTACCAAAAAGAATTTCGGATGTGAAGAAGGCTGATTCGCGCGTCTCGCTTATGGGGACGGTTGTTTCTTCAAGTGAAAATTCTCTAGTAATCGAAGATTCTTCCGGCAGGGCCGAGATATTTTCCGAGCAGCAGGTCGATGTCGGCAAGCTTGTGCGGGTGTTCTGCACGAACGTGGACGGGAGGCTGAAGGCGGACGCGGTTCAAAGCTTAAATGGTTTAGACCTCAATCTGTATCTCAAGGTGCAGGAGCTTTACAGGAAAGTTGGTGTATGATGTTCAAGGCAGTATTAAACCAGCCGAGCTTGCTCGTCGATTCTTTGGCCTCGATAGCGGAACTAATCGACGAGGGCATATTCAAAATAACTACTTCCGGAATAAGCCTCGTCGCGGCAGACAGGGCGATGGTCGCGGTCGCGGATTTCCATTTGTCGAGGAACGCGTTCGAGAGTTTCGAGGTCGATTCGGACCAGTCGATGGGCCTGAACATAACGAACTTGCTGTCGGTCTTGAAAAGATCCTCTTCGAGAGACACTCTGAAATTCAGTCTTGAGAAGAACAGGCTCCACATCGAGATCGCGGACGGCGGCAAGAGGAGGTTCGTCGTGCCGCTCATCGACCTGACGCAGGAGGAGATTCCGCAGATTGAGCAGCTGGAGTTCTCGACCAAGGCGGAGCTGAGGCCGGAGATACTGCAATCTGGAATCGACGATGCGGAGATTGTTTCCGACTCAGTGCTTTTCCACACATCCCCGAACAGGTTCGTCATGCGGTCGGAAGGGGACGTCAGCAGCGCGGAGCTCGAGCTCGAGGCGGGGAATACGCATCTGCTGAACCTGGAAGCGCAGTCCGAGACGAGGTCGAGATACCCGCTCGACTACCTGAAAAAAATGGTGAAGGCCGCGAAGATCGCGGACAGCGTG
>CAYJUY010000074.1:0-3300 GCA_964373485.1 uncultured archaeon | reverse complement strand
GATGTGAACAAAACTAAAACATCATTCACTTTATATTTTTTCCTTTCAACATTTTCTGCAAGATCAATTTCTTTCTGAATAGGCTCGTACTCGATATAGTCGACGTGCGTCTGGAGTATTCTCATACAATCAATTTCTTTAGTTAAGTTAAATTATTATTCATGGAAAATTACAAGTTGCATGTCTATTTCCGCCATTACATTCACGATGAAGACACACTTGCAAGGTACAAGAAAATTGTAAATCGCGTGAACAGAGCCACAAAACTAGCCGAGTTCAACTTCAACATTCTCGTGAATTTCGATCCGAACATGTCGCAGCATTTGAAAGACGAAATTACTCGAATATCACAAAAACTGATAGAAAGCAACATAGAATTTTCAATTAAGATTGGTCGCGGTGCAGGAGTTGCATTGTTCGACCTCATCGAAGAAAATCTGAGCAACATGAGTATTGACAGGGGAAACTTTTTGGTTTGCGTTGCTGACGGAGATTCTTACCCTATAGATGATGTAACCTTTCTGAGACAGCTAAGAAAATTAGCAGGCTCGATGATTGCAGAGAAAGCTTTGCTCGGTTTGTCTCAAAGGTCAAAAGTTATTCTCGGTACTGGTGAGTTCGAAATTTTTCGCGAGATTGACGAATTGTATTTCGCACTTGCCTTGAAGGGAAAACTCCCCGTGAAAAAATCCGTGATACTCAACGTTCCAAAGGCGTATGCAGAATTCGGCGATCCTGTTCCAGGACTGTACTGCATTAACATGATGCACCCGAAACTTTTGGATTTGTACAAACAGATCGAGAATGACATGAAGACCGCGGACATGACAAACTATACAGGAGATTTCTATCTTGTTCTCGCCGCTTCGCAACTCGGAAAAATTCTCTCGGAGATTATTCCACTTGAAGGAAATCCGCCGGGTTCATTCACTTTTGAAAATATAAAAATCAAATCACATGAGCTTGGCAAGACAAGTCTGAGAAAAATATATCTTAACGCGATTAAATCTGAAGAAAATATGAAATTACTTGAAAAATATTATTCGCATGAAGCTGTTGAAAAAGTTAGGGATGCAATTTTGAAAGCTATGCTCAAGAAATAGCAACAAGCTTAAGAAAAAAGAGTTGTCAATTAATTTCACAGTCCCGTCGTCTAGTGGTCAAGGACATCAGCCTCTGGAGCTGAGGACGAGAGTTCGAATCTCTCCGGGACTAAAAATTTAAATCCACATAATTCCACCGATTTCAATCGGTGGTTAATCAATGTTCATCAAAAAATCCTAGAGCATTTCGCTTTTCATATAACATAAGATTTTTTTCAGTTATCCAAGATTGTGCGAAAAAATCACTAGAAAATTCGACTATAGAACCATCTATAACATAATGCCATACAACTATTCCTAGTTCTGGTTCAGGTTCAGAAGGGTTGGACCAAAATCCGCTATTATCTTTTTGAGGTATCCGTTCTGCAATTTGTAATATCATTCCATAAGTCTCATGCATTTTCGCGCCAAAAATTCTTTTGTAAAGATCTAGAAAATTTCCCTTATGTTTCAAAAAAATATCTGTATTGCCACCAAGATCTAGAATCCTTTTTACTTTGTAACCTTCCTCAAAAAGTACAGCATGTCTTGAAAAATTTTGATACCTTTCGGTGTCTTCATAACTATAGTAATCTTCATAATTATAGTAATTTTGTATAGAATTTTCAGTAGGAAGTATTAATCGAATATCTTTGGAATTTTCTTGAATTTTTACCCACACTAAACTTGTTTCGTAAAGTTGATAAAGATTTTCAGGAAATGAGTTTGCTTTGAGGCAAGTCTTTACCTCTCTTGCCAACTCCTGATTGTTCAGCCTTGTAAGCTTTATTTAGATTCTCGGAGCTTAGCGAATAAACAGTCCCAACAACATCCGGATCTTTTAATTGCTTCTTTTTCATTCCTTTTACTCCTTCAAATTTCTTCTGAAGAGCATAATGTTGCCCGTTTATGAAATCGGAATCAAAAATATCCCCTCTATAATTTTCTGGCAAAAAAGGTTTTATCGCCCCTAGTAAAATTTCATCAAATGCAATTTCTAAATCTCTGTCAGTTACATAGCCCTTCTTCTTCATAAGTTGCAGAGCTTTACCGACAACCAACTTGTAAGGATCAGTAAGTTTAGGTCTGGAATAATTCCCGCCCATTTCTCTCACACCTTCTTTTTCTTAGCTTCCTTCATCCTCTGCTTGAGGTAGTTCAATTTCTGTTGCAAAAACTGAATTTCTCTCACAGACCTTGCATTGAAGAGATCTTGAGTAGTCTGCTCAAGCTGCTCCTGGATGAAGCTCCTGTCCTTGATTATTTCCTGCGGACTCATTCCAAATCACTAACCACTATAGAGTAGTTACTATATATAAAGATTTACTACACTACAGTAGCGAAATGCTTATATATCGCCCAGATTATAACCACTATAAAGTGGTAAAAAATGGCACAACAGAATTACGACGACAAAGTTGAGAGAGCAGTTGAAAGAACCCTTTCTAAACTCCAAGTAATGGAAATGCCTGACAAAGAATCTGTGACTCTTGGGGGTAACAAGCAAAGATACATACCTACTACAAGGATCCGAAAAGAGGTTAATGGGTATGATTGCAAAGGCTCAGATTCTATGTTAGCGTACTTTAACCTCTTGGTGAGATTGAAAGAGGCTCAAAAGAATCTGCCGTCTGCAATAAATCTCAACGACGTCGCCAAAAGATACCCGGTTAAAACTGCTTAAGGTCGCAAAATTTCAGAAATTTTGCCAAAGGCAGTTTTGTTAAGCCTTTGGCGCAGAGATTTTTCGAAAGTTATTTAACGAAGCGACTTCACAAGTATAGGTTATGTCTTCTGCGAAGAAAGTCCTGAAAGACGTTTTAAGACAGATTAGGCCGAGCAAGGAGCAGAAAAGGAAGATTGAGTCGCTAGCGAGGAAATCCTTGTCGCTCGCCAACAAGTTCGCGAGAAGGCACAAGGCAAAAGCCATGCTCGCAGGAAGCATAACAAGGGGCACCTGGCTGCCGGACAAGATGGAGTTCGACGTGTTCGTTCTTTTTCCCGAGAAGCTGACCGAGAAGCAGCTGGAGAAGGTTGGCCTCGAAGTCGGCAAGAAAGTCATCGAAGCGCTGAAGGGCAAGTGGACGCTTTCCTACGCCCAGCATCCTTATGTCTCCGGAATCGTGGACGGCGTGGATATCGACATAGTTCCCGCTTTCGCTGTGAAGTCTGCGGAGCAGATCAAATCCGCGGTCGACCGCACGCCCTTCCATGTGAA
>CAYJUY010000073.1:0-3323 GCA_964373485.1 uncultured archaeon | reverse complement strand
GCCACAAGGTAGCCGTACGGGAACGTGCGGCTGGATCACCTCCTCGTTTTACGAGTGATCTCGTTGTGCAAGGCAAGGTCGCTGCCTCTGGGCATCAAATTCCAGCCTGCTGGAAGGTTTTTAACGCATAAAAACCTTCGATTTCAAATTTCTTGCATGGAACAGCTGCTTACAGCCGTCGATAAAGAGGGGAAGCCAACTGGAAAATATTTTCCAAGAACTTTATGTCATCGTAGAGACGGCATTCCGCATCTTGCAGTTTTGATATTACCTTTTGATTACGACGGAAACTTAATTTTACACAAACGCGCTAAACATAAAATTGGAGGTGGCGCATATGATACTCCTACAACCCATGTGTTGCAAGGTGAAAATGAAGAAAGTGCGGCAAGAAGATGTTTGTTAAATGAATATGGTGTTCAAGAAAAAATTTCCTTAGTTTCTGCGGGAGGATTCCGTTATAGAAAAAATTTCGGGAAAAATTGCGAAAATGAATTTTGCAAAGTTTTTGTTGCAAAATATTCTGGATATGTAGAAATGAATGAAAATGAAATGGACTCGGTTGAAAAAATTAGTTTGGGAGATGTTTTAGAAAATATGAAGAGAAATCCGAACAAGTACACAATCTGGTTCCAAAAAAGCTTGGAAGAGCTAATGAGGAACGAAAGTTTAGTCGGGAATTTATCGGAGAGAATTTAATATTTTAACGTGGGGAATGAAGTCGAACTGAATATCGTAGTTCTTCCCGATGAGAAGGTGAAGGAACTCGCAATAGACTTGAGCCGCAAGCTCCGTGAAACCTACCAGACAGATTTTGTACTTGACGGGGGAAAAAATCATCCGCACATTACAATCTACCCCGCGCGATTTCCAGAAAAGAATGTGGATGCGGTAAGCGCATATCTTAAAACGATAGCTAGCAGGATGGCCCCCTTTGAAGTCTCATTTGGCAAAATTTTCAGGCATTTGGGGTTCATCTGGTGGAATGCTGAACTCACGAATGAATTTGTGTATTTGCACAGGTCAGTAATGTACCAACTGAATCCTCTTCGTGAAGGACTGGTTCTCAAAGGATTTCAGACTGGAAAGTTTGCTCTCGACGAAACTTACAACATACAGAATTATGGCTACTCGCTTCTTGGTAATTTGTACCAACCCCACATCACAATTTCACATTTAAAGAGCGAACAGGATGCAAGAAAGATTATTGATGATATGAGACCTAGGGTCGCAAAATTCATTGCGACGAAAATCGCGTTGGGGACGCTCGGCGATTTCGGGACCGTGACGGAAATAAGGGAAGTTTTCGAGTTCGGCGGGCAGAGCCCTTATATGCTTAGGCCCCAGAATTATTTTTGATTCGGATGGTGGCGTTCGACTTCATTGCAGTCGCCGCGCTGGTGATATCATTCTTCGCGTTCACCGAGCGCTTCAGAGGAACGCAGCGGGCCAGGCAGGAGACCAACATCCTTCTCCTCTCGAACCAGCTCGGCCAGATCTACGAGATGGTCGACGACAACCTTGCGGAGGTCCTGAGGACGAAGGGGAAGACGAGGCTCAGGAAGGGTTTCACAAGGGAGAGGCTGGCCATGATGCAAAAGTTCCACATACACCTCGACACGCTCATGATAATGATCAAGATGGAGAGCGGCGCTTTCAGGAGAAGGATTTTCGGCAGGAGCCAGTACTACAACGAAATAATCCAGTGGTACTGCTGCGTGCACAAGCTCTACAACGACCTGCTCGACCTGCTCGAGGTGAAGAACAGCAGCTTCTTGCACGACGGCCTGACAGACCCACACAGGACTCGCGGCAGGCCCCCCTTGTTTTTGGCGAACAACCCGCGGGCGATCAGATACCAGCAAGAGTGCGTGGTAGCCCTTAAAAAGGCGCCAAGGTCTGGGCATCAGTAAACTGTCCGCACGCGCCGGAAGCAAAGATATATTTCACGCCTGAAAAGAAGATTAATGGGCCGATAGTTAAGCCAGGTATAACGCCCGCTTTGCAAGCGGGAGGCCGCGGGTTCAAATCCCGCTCGGTCCACTTAATTAGAACCTCTTAGGATATTTATTATGTAAGCTGTTGCTAACTCTTTCCTAAATTCTTCTATTCCAGGGTAAATTTCATTCATTGTCTTTGGAAGTATTTCCAGATTGATAAACGGATAATCTGATTCCTTAATAATTTTTCTTAAATAATCTGCTCCATTTTTAAAAATAACTTTGGCTAATCTTTCTCCGGCGACTTCTGCCACATGCGTATAAGGCACTTGAAATAATGTACTCAAAAAATCAATTCTTCGCGGAAGACTTCTCTCATCTAAATTTAGAAGCATATTGTAGTAGTTTGGCCATTCTTTTTTAGTTTTTTCAAGAGTTAATTGCATATTTAAATCGTGCATATTTTCATCAAATGTACCAATTTCTTTTTCAATAATTCTTTGACCAGTTTTTCCAATAGCCTCTACTTGAAGCTCATTCCAAAACAATTTTTCCATATACTCGACAACTCCACTGATAGAACGTTCTGAAGCTCTAATTGCCAAATTCTGAATTAGTTTTTCTTTTTCATCAAAATCTTTTGGATTCAATCTAGAGTGAAAATAATGTGAAATTTCTTCACCTAATGTGTAAACTGCTATTTGTTTATCGCTTGGTCTATACCCAACTCTTTTGTACATTTTAGAATTTTCAAAAAGAGTAGCGCCATAAATTATTATTTTTCCTGTTTTGTAATCGAGTTTAGCATTTGTTCCAATAACATCTTTATCGACTGTGTTAGTCCATATCAAATTCGGTCTATCATTGCCTATATAGGAAAATACCTTTATTCCAGCCTCGACGACCTCCCCTTTGAAACTTTCAAAAGTTTTTTCTAAATTCATAAGATAAAGGTCGTGTGAATGTATTTATACTGTTTAAATCGCAAATTTTTCGCATTTAAGAGACTTTTGCGAAATACTTATTACACCCAAAATCCACGCTAAAATCAAGGTGCGAGCATGGACACGCCATTCAAATGTTCCTCTTGCAACACGACTTTTCCCGTCAAGAAGGAGTTCATAAAGCACGTGAGGGAAACCCACGCCAAATGATTTCCCTTCTTTTTTCTTTTTCAATCTCTGAAAAATTTCAACGCCCGAATCTTTCCACGACGTGCCCTCTCACATGGGTGTGGGGCGCAATCTTCTGCTTGATCGACCACTCCAGCGGGTAGAGGAAGCGCATCTCGCTGGGCTGCTCCGCCGCCTTGATCACGGCGCGGGCCAGATCCATCGCGCCGTTGCCGCCCCGCGCGTGGTGGTCGCTGGTCACGGCGTCGAC
>CAYJUY010000072.1:0-3350 GCA_964373485.1 uncultured archaeon | reverse complement strand
CACAATACAGCCGAAAAAACCCATACTGACCATCACGCCCGAGACGCTCTGGTACGGGATGGTGGCCCTGTTCTTCCACAAGATCCCCTCGACCTTGACGACCTCGCTGTTCGACACGACATAGTACCTCATCGACCTTTCAAAAAACGGCTCGCCGAAAAGCCAGATGACGGCCGCATCCAGCCCGATATACAAAATTACAGGGGGAATCTGCTCCAGATTGGAAAATTCGAAACTGGAGGTCAGCCCTACCCGGAACCATAGGATGAGCGCAAAAACAACCACGCCCGCTCCTATCAAGTAGTTGCCTAGGTATGCCCGGAACGAGGTCTTGTAAACCATGCCCCTCTCAGGTATTTTCATGAATTAAATTTCGTTTTCAAGAGAAATATCTGCACCTTTTGTAGTTTTTTGAAAAATAAGGGAAAATTAAATTAAAAAATCCAGCGTTTCGGATCTGTCTTACCTGTCCTCTTCGCTGGCTTCCTCTTCAGAAGACCCGTCTCCGGAAGGCTCGCCGTCGGACGACTCCCCGCCTTCCTCTCCCTCGTCAAATCCTTCCTCGGCCACCGCGACTTCCTTCTCGGTAACGTCGCTCGCCTCGTCCGCGGCCGCTGCGGAGGCAGCTCCTGCCTTCTCGCCGATCGCGAACCTCTCCCTGACGTCGGTTATTTTGATCTTGGTCTTCTCGCCCTGCTTGGCGCCGTTCACGAATACAACGAAGTTGTTGACCCGTGCTATGCCGTCGCCTCGCGAGCCGGTCTCGGTTATCTCGACGTCGTATTCCTCGCCGACCTTGACCGGTTTGGGCTCGTCGCTGCGGAATCCGTCCCCTCTGTAGCCGCCGCGGCTTCCAAAGCCGCGCCCGCCACCGAAGCGTCTTCCACCGAATCCGCCACGTTCAAATCTCATTTTCATTTCCTCCTTGATTTTTTAAGTTTTTTTCGTTCTTAACTCGAAAAGTTAGGAAAAGTCCCTTTTCAGTCCTATCCTCCCTCTGAGTTGAATATATTCATGAAATCGAGGTATTTAAACCTATTCCGCGCCCGCGCGGCGGGCGGAACCAATAATATATATAAACCCCAAAATTTATGTTAGGTGTTTGTCCAACACCAGCAGGCGTCTGGAAAATGGGGAAAACCAAAATGAAAGGATTGCAGAAAAGGGTGAAAGTTCTCTTCGGGAAGAAGACCAGCTTTGCGCTGACATCACTCGCAGTTCTGACCAAGTCCTTCCCGCTCGTCTGGCTGGTCGGCGACGCGCTCCTCTCAATCAAGCTCTACAGGAAGCAGAATAAGCAGGAGCACGCGCTAAGGTGGGCCCGCCTCGGCGTGGGCGTCACGTGGTTCATAGGGGTCCTTAACCCGCTGATTGCAGGTTTCTTGCTCGTTGTCGACGGCGCATATTCCATCGCGAGGTACCGCTACTACCACATCACGAAAGATTTTGTCGAGGACCTTCCGAGGCTGGCGCGCGTCGGGATCGGCTTCCTCATGATGTCCGCTCTCCCGCTGACTTTGCCTGCCCTTAACCTGATCTGAAATCAAGAAAACTTAGCGCTGCGGATGGGATTTGAACCCACATGGGCTTGCGCCCGCCGGTTTTCCCGAAAATTTTCGAGACCGGTGCACTACCGGGTTATGCGACCGCAGCATTCTGTAATGAAATTTACTCTCATTTAGGTTAAATCTACTTTGGTCTGTTCATCAGGCTTAAATGACATGATTCATAAATTTACTTTATGGCTCTACAAACTCAGAGTCTGATTAAAGAAATTGAGGAAATCAAGACCAGACTAAACTCAATAGAATCCGCTCTCATAGATATTGGGGATGCTGAAGAGGGAGACAAAGAAGCTCTCAAGGAGGCTTTGGAAGAGCGTAAAAGGGGAAAGACTATGAAACACAACTTCTAATTTATTTTTGGGTATAAGATACTAAATCAATTTGTAATACCTTTGACGCCTATGTGTTTTTTGTTTATCTTCTTTAACAACATTAACTATTTCTAAAATTTTGAGTGCGTGCTCGGTGGCGTGCCAACTAAGACTAGCTTTTAAGGCAATTGTATTTATTGACCCAGATTTTAATTGTCTTATCACATCATAAACTCGTCGAATAATTTCTTCTTCTATTGTTTTCATAATTAATTGTCTTATTTGTTCGCATATATAAGCGAACATTTAAATATTAATTCGCACATATACACGAACATGATTAAAAGAAAATCTAGAACTATCACGGAAGAAGTGCGAAAAGTTTTACCTTCGTTAGAAGAATATTTAAGAAAATTACCGAATAAAACCGCATTGCATTATTGGGAGTTGCCCCAAAACTTAATTGTAGAATTAAAGGATAACCAAAATATAAAGTCTAAAAATAGAATCTCAATAAAAAGACTTTTGCAGAATTTTGAGAAAAATTCAGAAATAGAAAGGGGAATCACTTCAATCATGAACTGGCGGTTTCAAAAGTATAAATTAAATATTAATCTTCCATTAAATTTTGAGAACAAATATTACGTGGCTCTTTATTCACATGTTATCTGAAGGGACAATTAGGAATAATTTCAAGATACAGGTGCCAGAAAAAGAACTACATGAAATTTTTAATTTTAATTTGAGAAAGATATTTCCCAATAATAATTTTAGAAAAATTTTACATTTCAAACAGTATAAAAATTATGTACCAATAACTTATTCTTCTAGAATGATTAGATATTTGATACCTGTACCTGAATATATTCCGAAATTTATTTTTGAAGATAAAGAATTTTCTCGATTATTTTTAAGAATTTCATTTGAATCAGAAGGATCTTTATTACCTAATAAGACTATCAAATTGACTCGAAATATGGAATTGAAAATTAGACCACCTAAAAATTATAAAGTTGGAGAAAGAGTTTTTATAGGACAAATAAAAAAAGAAAATCCAAAATTATATAAAAAGATTCTTGAAAGTCCCCATCCTACAATCCTTGGAGAGTATTATATGCTAATAAAGAACTTCAAAATCCATGGAACAATAGTCCCAGAAGATATTAGAATTAATAAAACTAAATTCAGAAGAGGAAGAGTTTCGGTAAAATGGACTTTAATAATTTCTTCAGAAAATAAAAATAAGTTCATCAAAGAAATTGGGTTTATATCGAAAAATAAGATAGAGAAATCCATCAAACTACTAAATGCTAAAACTCTTAGAAAGCCGTATTTTCCTTTAGGAATAATG
Organism: uncultured archaeon; assembly: GCA_964373485.1. Lineage (GTDB taxonomy): Archaea > Aenigmatarchaeota > Aenigmatarchaeia > CG10238-14 > SCSR01 > JABABT01. The sequence continues at coordinate 123 of CAYJUY010000072.1, read as the reverse complement.
CGAAAAATTTCTAGTAACAAAAATATTTTTGTTCACGAAATATTTGTTAAAGAAATGGAAAGACTTGGTTACAAATATCCAAGACCTTTCTTAGGCAAATATATCGAAAAGAAGAAAATAGAA
>CAYJUY010000071.1:0-3356 GCA_964373485.1 uncultured archaeon | reverse complement strand
GATCTAAATGAAATAAAAATACTCACAATTGAGTGGGGATAAGACATGAGAAACAAAAATAGAATCAACATGAGATACAGACCAAAGAAATGTTCCGAATGTGGAGGTCAAATTGTAGAGTTGAGAAGTTTTGATCCTAACGGAGTTCCATATAAATACTGGCATTGTGTAAAATGTGGTGATGAATTTTTGGACATGCCACAATTACACGAATCTGCAGAAATTTACAGAAAATTGAAGCGGGCAAAACTAGTAAGTGTTTCCAAATGGGGTTCTGCTCTAGCAATACGTATACCAAAAGAAATTGTGCAAGAGCAAAAATTAAAAGCCGGATATAAAGTCAGAATCTTGCCAGAAAAATTTGGCTTCAAAATAATTCCAGAAAAGGAATAAATCAGTTCTTCATTTGGATGTAGGACCTTATAGAACTGTCTGTGGTCTTCTCAAAGTATTGTTTAAGACTTCTTTCAAAAACCACTTTTGCTTTTATTAAATCTTTTTGCGGCACAAAAATACCATCCAACTTTACTTCGTATTCTACTTTTGAAATGTCCAGATTGGGAGCAAGCACTTGGATGAAGGATTCTTCTGTTGTGCGTGACAATAAAACATAGTCTTTGTTATTATTAGACATTAATTATTAACCTCACTCTTCTTTAACTCTCTTCTCAACTTCTTCTTCGATTCCAAGTTTTTCCAAGAGTTCTTTGTAGCGATTACGTATCGTCACTTCTGTCACACCAACAATGTCGGCGACTTCCCTCTGCGTCCTCTTCTCGCCGACTAGAACTGTAGCCACGTAAATCGCGGCAGCAGCTACGCCGGTCGGACCCTTCCCGCTCGTGACGTCGTGCTTCTTCGCCTTCTTCAAAATCTCGACGGGCTTCGCCTGTACCTTGTCAGAGAGGCCGATCATGGAGCAGAACCTCGGGATGAACGTCACGGGATCCGCCGGGAGAATTCTCACGTTGAGTTCTCTCGCGATGTACCTGTAGGTCCTTCCGATTTCCCTCTTCTCTACTCCGCTCGCTTCGGAAATCTCGTCGAGCGTCCTAGGAGAGTCGAACTCACGCGAAACCGCGTAAGTCAGAGCCGCGACAACAGACTCGATGGATCTTCCACGCACGAGACCCTTGTTGACAGCCTCCTCGTAATAACGGGCAATCCTCTCGTGAATCGGTCTCGGCAAATTCAAAAACGAAACAATCCTCTGCAATTCAGAGAGGGCAAAAGAAAGATTCCTGTCCTTCGACTTGATGAGCCTCTTGTGCCATTTCGTCAATCTGTAATACTGGGCTCTCTTTCTCGCAGGAACTTTGTAAAGTTCCCCAAGTCCCTTTCCGATTTCAGTCGTCAAGCCTTTGTCGTGTTTCGTGAAAGTAAGAGGTGCACCACTTCTTGCACGTCTTGACATTTGTTCAGAATCAAAAGCTCTCCATTCTTGACCGGTGTCAATCATTTCCTGCTGCATAACAAGTCCGCACTTCGCGCAAACAAGTTCTCCGCGTGTAGCGTCTTCAGTAAATCGGGTGCTGCCACAATCAGGGCAAACTCTTCCCCTCTTTGCAGCTTTCCTAGCAGATTTTGAAACTTTTGCATGCTTTGGCATTTCATCACTCTCAAGTTAAACCGTCTTTCACAAGACTTAAAAATGTATGAACCGATAAGCATTTAAACCTTCCGTTTTTTGGTTCTGTCGCAAATCTTATTGATGAAGATAATAGAATTATTAAAAATTCAGAAGCCCTTAACCAAACATGTAGTGCATTGCATCTTTGATTTTGAAAAAGGCAAGTTCAGGATCACCTTCTCCGCTAAATTCTCTATAAATTCCATCCGCTCTTTTTTTCCCAGCTTCTGTGATTTTATATTTTCTTTTTCCAGTTTGACTAGGACTTACTTCTTGAATTAAACAATTTTCCGTTAGTGTTGATATAGCCGAGTCGATATTTGTATTTCCATATCCGCTGATATTCTTTATTCTACCAACCCTTCTTTCAATCTCTTTATTCGAGATTTCTCTATTCAGGAGATTCATTACAATTAGAATGCTATCCTCAACAAGTTTGTACTCCATAACCTAGAGTTAATTTTGGGGTTTAAAACCTTTACGCCTCAATCCCACTAAAATTATTAGCAAAAAATAGAAGTTAGAAGATTAAATCTTTATTTAGAAAAAAATCGCAATATTGTTTCTATGGTGAAGGATTTTCCGCTGTCGCCGCTGGAAAAATTGGCGAGAAAGGCTGGCGCGGAGAGAATTTCTTCTGACGCGCTGGAAGAGATGAGGGTTACTCTCCTAGAAATTTCTGACAAGGTTGCTGCTGAGGCGGTCGCAGCGTGCCATCATGCCAAGCGAGTAACTGTAAAGCGAGAAGACATACAGATGGCTGCGAGATGAAATCATGGCAGACAAGACCAATGTCGGGATAAACCAGCTCAAGGAGGGCGGGTTCGTGATTCTCGACGGCGTTCCTTGTCGCGTTGATCGGATACAGATTTCGACTTCTGGAAAGCACGGCCATGCGAAAGTAAGAATCGATGCAATAGGTTTGCTCGACGGCGTGAGAAAAAGCATAATTAAACCATCGCACGATACAGTTGATGTTCCGATAATTTTGAAAAAGAGGGCGCAGGTCTTGTCGATATTATCGAGTGGAAAAGCGCAACTGATGGACATGGAAACTTTTGATGTGATGGAGATGGATATTCCTGAAGACAGGAAAAGTGAAATTGTGCCGGCTGCAGAGATAGATTACTTTGAAGTCATGGACGTGAAAACGCTTAAGAGAATAAAATGAGGAAAAGAATTCTTAGAATTTTAAAAAGAAGAAAAATAAAACAAATCCGAAAATTTTACTTACTCATGCCGTGAACTGGGCACATTCCATGCGTCTTCCACTTCACAATCTTGCCGGCTCCCAAGAAGAGAAAGCCGACGAAGTAGTAGGCTAGAGTCCACATGATCAAGTTTCCGTCCCAGCCGCCTTGAAGTTGCTGGAATTGTATGACGAAACCCTGTATCCCAATGAATGCTCCTATCGCAAAAAGGATGGCAGCAACAATGCCCCAGCCTAGATTGCAATTGCATTTTGCACCTCTCATCATTTTGGCCATGTTTAGACCTCTACTACTAGTTGTATTTGGTTATTTAAATTTTGATTGAAAAATTCTTAATAAGAAACCTTTTCGATCTTCGATCCGCAATTAGGGCAGTTTTTAATTTTGTTGGAAAAAGTTTTGTTGCACTTGCTGCAATATTTCATTAATTTATTTTGTCTCGCGTGAGATATTAATCATTCGCATATACTGAAAACAAAAAGAAGAAATATTGAAAATTACCATGTATGGTTTCT
>CAYJUY010000070.1:0-3357 GCA_964373485.1 uncultured archaeon | reverse complement strand
CCCTCTTCCTCGCGAGTCTGATGTGTTCGTCTTTCAAGTCGAGCCTTTCGGGAAACGCGTTGATCTCCAGAACAGTTCCGGTCTCCTTAGCCGCGTCTGCGACTGCCTCCATGTCGAGGTCGCAGGGGTCCCTTTTCTGTATCTGCCGGGTGGTCGGGTGGAAGAGTATGTCGACATTTGGATTTTCCATTGCGTGAATGACTCTTTTAGTCTGCTCCTTCTGAGGCAGATTGAAGCTTGAGTGAACCGACGCACCGACAACGTCGAGTTTTTTCAGGACCTCGTCCTTCAAATCCAGCCTACCGTCCTTGAGTATGTCAACTTCAATACTTTTCAGTACTTTGAAGCCAGAAACTTTTTTGTTGACGGCATCGATCTCCTTCGCCTGCTTCCCCAGCCTTTTTTCGTCAAGGCCGCTCGCGAACGCGAGCCTCTTCGAGTGGTCCGTTATAGCTATGTACTCCAACCCTCCTCTTTTTGCCGCCTGTGCCATTTCCAAAATGGAATTTGCGCCGTCGCTCCAGTTGGTCTGGGTCTGCAGGTCGCCCTTCAAGGAGTTGTAGGGAATTAAATCTGGAAGGTTCCCCTTCTTCGCGGCTTCTATTTCTCCGGTGTTTTCGCGCATCTCTGGCGGGACCCATCTCATCCCAAGTCTTTCGTACACTTCCCGCTCATCGGAGCCGAACAGATATCTGTCTCCCTTGAACACGCCGTACTCGTTCAGCTTCCAACCCTTAGATATCGCAATCCTCCTCAATCCGACGTTGTGGTCCTTGTTCCCCGTGAAATACTGCGAGGCCGCGCCGAAGCTCTTCTCCTCGACGACCTCGAGGTCCGCATCCATCCCGGTGCCGAGCTTGACAAGCACTTTCGCCTTCCCGCGCGAGTAGACGTGAATCACTTCTGGCATGCCAGCAAAAAAATCCATGACCCTTTTCACGTCGCTCGTCGCGACAAGAAAGTCCGCATCTCCAATTGTCTCCTTCATTCTTCTGGCAGAGCCGCCGATTAGAACCTTCTTCACACCGGGAACTTTCGCGAGCCTGTCGCTAATTTCTTCGAGCATTGGCAAGGCATAACCTAGCAGAAATCGGCCGCTGTGCTTCTTTTGGAACTCTATGCTCCTCAGAATGTCCTGCTCGCTCTTCTCGCCGAACCTCTCGAGCCTCTGTATCTTGTGCGCCCTTGCGGCTTTCTCGAGTTGGGACACATTTCTGATTTTCAGTTTCTGCCAGAGGATTTTTATCGTCTTGGGCCCTATGCCCTCAAGTTCGATTAAGTTTTCCACGTCAACCGGGATTTTTTTCTTCAAATCTTCCAGATGCTTCGTCTTGCCGGTCTTGATCAGTTCTTCTATCTTCTTCGCGATTCCCTCGCCGATTCCGGGAATTTCCTCGAGCGCTCCGGTGCCGCCGCGTTTGTGAATGTCGGCGAGCTCCTCTGTCAGGGACCCGATCACGCGCGACGCCTTCTCATACGCCCGCGCCTTGAAGCCGCCGTCCATCATGTCCTCGTAGACCGAGACTATGTAGAGGATTCTGGAAATCTCGGAATTTTTCATAAGCTATTATTGTCCTTAAGAAATCTTTAGCTTTACTTCAGAAAAGCCGGAGAGCGAACTTCGCGATGAGTTCCACGACGACTATCGAGATGATGATGTAGATGACCTGCTTCGGCTTGATTTTGACTATCGGCTCCTCCTCCTCGCCGAACCTCATGAGCCCGCCCATCCCGGCAGGCATGTATGTTTTTTCGCTGTCCTTTGCCATGATTCTCACTTGTGTATTTTTACTTTAAATAACCTTCTTTTTGTAGCCACATCAATAAGATGTTTCTGACTACTTCTGATTCTGTACCACCAATCTTCCCTAGAGGAAAGCAACTGACTTCTAAGGAGATTGAGTTTATCAGAAAGAAGATAAAAAGGTAGGCGTTTTGGTTGTAGCCCGTCTTCTGTTTTGAGGCAGCATTTGTCTAAGCGCTAAATGCTTGCACCCCATCCGGTGCGCCAATCCGTTTCACCCGCCGCGTTTCCAACTGCGCTCTCGCGTCATCGTTAGCGGAAGGCAGCGGTCTCGTTTCTGATATCAGCGCCTGCATCTCTGCAGACCGCCTCTACAGCGGCAACCGTCAGGTGGACGGAGCTTCCTCACTCCCGTTTTGAGGCGGGAGCGAAGCTGCCCAACCAACTCGCCGAGAATTAGATGCTTACTGGATATTAAATACTTTGCGAAAACGAGTATGGAAAATGTATTTAAACAATCAACAACCAAGAATATTATCAGTTTCGAAATTTGGTGAAAAAAATTCCGCACAAAATCACGATTGAAATTAACAAGACTACTGTAATTTTCGCGCTGATATTTCTCGCGCTAGGTTATTTCATCGGCAACACACTGCCTATAGTTGGAGGATACCAAATTCCGTCCAGTCAAACTACAATTACAACCGGTGGAAGTGCGGGCGGACAGACGCAGCCAAGCAAGATTGCACTTTCGCCTGATAATGATCCGACAATAGGAGACACAAATGCCCCTGTTCAGTTTTACGAGTTCAGCGATTTCCAGTGCCCATTCTGCAGAAGATTTTACACGGAAAGTTTGTCCCAGCTTGAAAATGAATATGTGAAAACAGGAAAAGTTTTATTTGTTTACAAAGATTTTCCGCTAGATCAAATTCATCCTGGAGCAACTCCAGCAGCAATGGGAGCGGAATGTGCAAGAGACCAAAACAAGTGGAGAGAAATACACAACAAAATTTTTGACGAGCAAAACAAGCAAGGAGGCGGGACAATTGATTTTTCTGTTGATGACGTTAAACAATGGGCCTCAGAAATTGGTTTGGACACAACAACTTTTAACCAATGCCTCGACTCCAACAAATATTTGGAGGAAGTTCAGAAAGATTTCCAAGAAGGAGTCAACGCTGGAGTAGGTGGAACACCTACTTTCTTCATCGGCAATTCGCAAAAAGGATTTACTTCGATTGTTGGAGCTCAGCCATATTCTGTACTTAAGCAAGCAATTGAACAACAATTGTCCTAAGATGAAAAAATGAAAGAAACTGGGATAAATCTTATAAACGCAACATTGCTAATTAATGGATAGATTATGTTAAATGTAAATATGAGAAACAAATTAGTCTTGATTGGTGATTCTTTTAAAATTCTTTTTGCAAATAAATTTTACTTGTTGCTCGCAACTTTGCTTTCTGCAGCTCTATTTTTCTTCTTCCTCTTTGTAATTAACATTCCGCTTTTTCTCACTGCAATAAAGTTTGGCGGTGACCCACTTCTTCTTTTAAAAGTTTTTTCAAATATAATGAGCAACATAATTTCTGTTTCAGGCTTATTGGCTC
>CAYJUY010000069.1:0-3389 GCA_964373485.1 uncultured archaeon | reverse complement strand
TTGGACTTGTCACAATTTTTTCTGGAATCACTCTTTCTTTGTTGCTTTTCAAATACCATATAATGAAATCGTCTTCCAATCGTTCTCCACTATGTAGTTTTGGTGGAGTTTTTGGTGGAGGTCTTGCAGCTGGTTGTCCATCTTGTTCTATAAGTTTGTTGGCAGTTTTTGGATTTTCTAGCGGCCTAGCTTTGTTACCTTTGCGCGGATTGGAATTTAGCGTTGCAGGAATTATTGCTCTTCTTTTTGCTATATACTACATAGGAAAATCTCTTAGGTCATGCAAAGCTTGCCAGATTTATTTTAACAAATGAATGAAATTTGTCTGACACCAAAAGATTTAGGTGATGGCGGTAAATGTAGTTTATGAGGAAAGTAAGTAAAAAGAAAAATTATTTATTTGCAGGTTCAGCAATTGTGGTTACAATAATTGTTGCAGTTTTCCTCACAACTGGACTCAACACTATACCTTCTAGTACGCAGTCGGAAGAAATAAGACATCAACTAAATCCGAAATTTATTGAACTAAGCACCAACGGAAATTCTGCATGCTTTGGTCAAGACTTTGTTTTTTCTATGGACGACTCTATGCACCTCACAGGATCTTGCTGCGACAAAATGAGTCTGCATAGGTACGAAGAACAAGTAGAAGGTTTGAAGAAATATTCATACATCGAAGAAATTCCATCGGATCCTTATGACATTCCTGTTGATTTGGCAAAGAAGTTGCTGAGTTTCGATGCTTCAATAACACTGTCTCCTGAACAGCAAAATATCTACAAAGAAGCTGCCAAACTTTCGGACGAAGGAGGGCCATGCTGCTGCAAGTGTTGGAGATGGGACGTGTACGAAGGACTTGCGAAATACTTGATTACAGAATACGGCTTTACTGCAGAACAGGTTGCTGAAGTCTGGAATCTCTCTGATGGTTGCGGCGGCGAAGAGCACGCAGCTATACATTCGTAGTCTGTTAGTTTAGTAGCATCCTGTTGCTATTCTTCCTATCATAAGATGCGTAGCGTCTATGTTCGGATGCGTCTCGTCGATTCTTTCGTGAATCTTTTCATCGCCTATCATCTGTTCCATGACATCGTCGCCTATCTTCTCGAGCTCTTCAGCGGTTGTAGTATTGCAGTCAGCATCTACGGTGTTCCTGTAAGCCTGCATATACTGCATCATTCCGAAGCCGCTTTGTCCCCACATCATGCTGGGGCCCATGCCGTACCCGAAAAGGTACCGAGGAGTAATAAGGAAATATGTCAACACAGCACCAATTGCAATTCCAATCAACAAATACACAACCAATTGAATGTTTTTGTCTTTCTTCGCCATACATTTAATTGAAAGCCGCTATATATTTTAGTTTTTGGTGTGAGCCAATGGCAAAAGATGTTGTCTGTGGAATGCATGTTGACGAAAATAAAACTCCTTTCAAAACAAAACAAGACGGCATAGATTATTTTTTCTGCAGCCAAAAATGCCTGGACACATTTCTCAGACCGAAGAAAGAAATCAGGAAACTCCTTTACATCACAATCTTCAGCTTGTTCTTGGGGTCGCTGACCGCGATTTTCGAGTACGTATTTCAGATAGAGCCCTTCGGTATCCCGAACTACATTCTGCTCTTCCTCCTAGCCACGCCGGTCCAGTTCGTCGGCGGGTGGAGGTTCTACCAAGGCACGAGGGACGCCGTGAGGGCGAGGCAGGCGAACATGGACAGCCTGATTGCAATTGGCACAACTGCTGCTTGGGTATATTCTACAATTTTCACTTTTCAAGGAATTCTTTGGCCAGAAATATTTCCAAGCGTTACAACCACTGGACCACAAGTCTACTTTACTGAGTCGGGTTTGATTATCGGTTTCATTCTTCTTGGAAAATACATGGAGCATCTTGTCAAAGGCAGAGCTTCGCAGGCAATCAGAAAATTGCTCGATTTACAACCGAAGTTGGCGATTGTGTTGAGAAATGGTAAGGAAGAACAAATTCCTGTCGAGCAAATTAAAGCCGGAGATATTTTGATTATTAAGCCTGGCGAGAAAATTCCAGTCGATGGCGAGATAGTTGAAGGATTTTCTGCAATTGACCAATCTGCAATCACTGGAGAATCAATGCCCGTCACAAAAAAAGTTGGAGACGAAGCAATCAGTGCAACAATTAACAAAAGCGGGTTAATCAAAATCAGGGCCACAAAGGTAGGAACTGAAACAACTCTCGCGCAAATAGTCAAAATGGTTCAAGAGGCAATAGTCTCGCATGCGCCGATGCAGAGGCTTGCTGATGTGATTTCTTCCTACTTTGTTCCTGCAGTTGTTGTGATTGCAGTGAGTTCATTTTTGTTTTGGTATTTCGTCGGCGGACTCGGATTTAGTCTGGCATTAGTCACGCTAATCTCGGTTCTTGTTATAGCATGTCCTTGCGCTTTGGGAATTGCAACGCCTGCAGCAATAATGATTGGCGCAAGCAAAGGTGCACAGAATGGAATTCTGATTAAGAGTGGAGAATATTTAGAAAGAACCCACAAACTCAATTCAATAATTTTTGACAAAACCGGCACGCTGACAAAAGGGGAACCGGAAGTTACAGATATTGTAGCATTCGACTCCGATGAGAACAACGCGCTAAGATTTGCAGCAATTGCAGAGAAGGGGTCGGAGCATCCGATCGGTCAGGCCATAGTGAAAAAGGCAACCGAAAGAAAAATTAAAATTTCCGAAGCCAAAACTTATGAAACAGCCGCAGGCAAAGGCATCAAAGCAAATTATATGAACAAAATGATTTCGGTTGGCAACAGAATTTTCATAAGAGAAAATGATATTGACGCAAGTGTAATCGAACCACAAATTCAAAAACTAGAAGATGAAGGGAAAACCACTGTTGTAGTTGCATTTGGCAAAAAAATAATTGGAGTAATTGCAGTCGCTGATACAGCAAAAGAATTTTCTAGAGAGGCTGTAGAAAAGTTGAAGAAAATGGATAAAGAAGTTTGGATGATTACTGGAGACAACGAAAGGACTGCAAGAGCAATCGCTGGCCAACTTGGTATAGACAATGTAATGGCTCAGATTCTCCCGCAGGACAAAGCCTTGAAAGTAAAGGAATTGCAGCAAAAGAAAAAAATTGTAGCCGCTGTTGGAGATGGTATTAATGACGCTCCAATGCTTGCTCAAGCAGATGTTGGGATTGCTGTGGGAGCTGGGACCGATATAGCAAAAGAAACTGGAGGAATAGTTTTGATTAAAAATGATTTGCGGGATGTTGTCACAGCAATCGACTTGAGCAGAAAAACTGTAAGAAAAATGAAAGAAAATCTTTTCTGGGCATTCATTTACAACATCGCGCTAATACCAGTTGCCGCAGGAGTTCTTTTCCCATTTTTTGGAATTTTG
>CAYJUY010000068.1:0-3436 GCA_964373485.1 uncultured archaeon | reverse complement strand
TTACACATACATCACAAGTTTTTTCATTTCTGAAACTTCTGAAGCCGTAGAAATAGCTGATTTAAGTTGCATATCCGGCGCATCTTATTTCATCACGATCAAGAACTTGGGCCAGCAGGAATTGGACACAAACGATATTGATGTGAGGATTGACGACGCCCCTGTCGCTAAAATAGAATGGAATCCGAAATTGATCCCGGGAAATGGCGAGACGAGCATAGGCGTGATAAACGAACCTGTCGGCGGCGAGGAGGGCACCGTGCACAGAATAAAAATTCTTGGGCCGACCGGCTTGCAAAAACAGAGAACTGTCATTTGCTGAAATTTTTAATTGACTCATGAAAATTTTGTTTCAGGAAATTACGCCGAAGCCCACAAGCCTCCACCTGCCGTTGGTCATTCTCGACACGACCATCCTCTTGCCAATGTCTACGCTTATCGGAATTTTTAACTTCAACTCGGTATTGTTTTTCTTTATTGCGACAATTTCGCCTACGGATCTGGCAGTCCCGACATTCAGCAGCAGGTTCTCTCCAACCTTCATCGGCTTTGCGCCGGAAAATTCTTCCGACTCAACGACGCGCTTCAACAAATTGATTTCAAGAGAAAGATTCTCCCTGACTTCTGGTAATCTTCCCGGCTTTCCAACAACGTTCCCCACCAAGGAGTCTGACTTCGTGATATAAGGATCCAAGCCAGTCATCAGACCCATCAATCCACCAGGACCGGCATGCTCCAATTCAAACCCTGCTTTCTTTAGCCCTGTTATTTTTGAAAATAAGTTTTGGTATTTGTTCCCGATTTTCAAACCAGGTCTTATTTCGATCTCGTCGCCGACATTAAATTCTCCCTGCACAATCGAACCGCCAAGAACTCCTCCGCGTAAATTTTCAATTTGTGCGCCAGGTCTGTTGATGTCGAAACTTCTCGCGACCAACATTTTTGGGTCTTTTGTCGGATCTCTCTTTGGCGTGGGAATAAATTCCTCGATCGCGGAAAGAACAGCATCAATGTTAATGCTTTGCTGCGCCGAAACTGGAATTATCGGCGTATCCTCAATTATGCTTCCTTTCAGAAAATTTTTGATTTCCTTGTAGCTTTCCATCGCGCGCTCCGGCGAGACGAGATCGATTTTGTTTTGCACGACAACCACATTTTTGATTCCGACAACTTCCAATGCAGCAAGATGTTCACGTGTCTGTGGTTGCGGGCATTTTTCAACCGCCGATATAAGTAGTATAGCACCGTCCATCAGACTCGCGCCGCTTAGAACAGTCGCCATGAGAGTCTCGTGCCCGGGAGCATCAACAAAACTTACTGTTCTCACAATTTCTGTTCCATCCTCAGCTTTTGTAGTGTAAGTACCGTCGCTTTTTTTGTAAATTGTTTCATCAGCATAACCGAGACGAATTGTTATTCCACGCTTCAATTCTTCAGAAAGAGTTAATGTAAGTTTTCCTGTAAGGCTCTGGGTTAATGTGGTCTTGCCATGAGCAACATGCCCGACTAAACCTATATTTGCTTCAGGAATTAATTTCGGATCAATCTCTTTTGTTTTTGTTATTACTGCAGATTTCATGAAACAATATTGTCTAGTAATTTTAAATAAAGCCGCTATTTCTTCTCTTCCTGTTTGGCTTCTACTTTCTTCGGAGCAAGCTCTTCAAGCGACTTTTCACCCTTCTTCAAAATTTTTGTATTTATTTGAACTGTGTCCTGCGATATCGTGTCGCCGCGCACAGTTTTTCTTTTCCTTTGACCCTTTATTCTCGGGTGAAAACCAGGCGCGTCCGTTAAAAGGACTCTTCTTTTTCCGGGGCCAGATTGGTTTGGAATCATGGGGAACCCGTCTTTGTCAGTCCCGCCAGTGATTTTTAATTTGTATCCTGAAAGCCCGATAATGTCGCCATCAAATTCTTCGCCGATTTTTTTTCCAACAACGCCAGCGGCTTTTCCCTGGTCCACTTCAATCTGATAAGACTTTTTAGTTTCGGACTCGCTTACAACAAATTTGAAATTTGCCATGGAATATGTTTAAGCCAGGCAAGTTTATAAGTTTTAGATTTCCGCATTTTAATGCAGAAAATTAAATTAAGAGTGGTGGAAATGGCAGAAAATGTAATCGATCCATTCGGTACATCGGTGGTGTACGACTACGAGAGAATTTTCAAAGAGATGGGTCTCAAACGTATCGACCAGTCAATTCTGTCAAAAATAAAACGCCCAAGTAGATTTTTGCGAAGGGGAATAGACTTTGCACATATAGATTTTGATAAGTTCATCGAGGCTTCGAGAACTAAGAGGGACATAGCGGTTATGACAGGAATGAAGCCGACGAATGAATTTCATCTTGGTAGCAAGATGGCTGCAGACAAAATAATATATTTCCAAAAAGAATTTGGTGCGAAAGTTTTCTATGCTGCGGCCGACATCGAAGGTATGATAGACAACGGATTGTCTTTAGAGAAACAGCATGCGATTGCAGTCGACAATGTTGCTGACTTGCTTGCATTGGGGCTAGATGCAAAGAACGCTTACATTTACAAGCAGTCCGAACAGATCGAAGTTTTAAGAATGGCTTACACTTTCAGCCGCAGAGTGACAAATAACCACCTGATAAATCTCTACGGAGAAAGGCCATTTGGTCTTTATTTTGCTGCGCTAACTCAGTGTGGCGATATGTTGCTTCCGCAACTGCCAAATTATGGCGGGCATAAAATGGTACTTGTTCCAGTTGGTGTCGATCAAGCTCCGCATATTTTCTTGTGTAGAGATATTGTGGAAAAGGTCAGAGATTTTCATAATTTCCAACCAGTGGCTGGAATTTTCCATAAGTTTTTCAGATCCCTGAAAGGCGAGAGCAAGATGAGCAAGCGCGAACCAATGTCGATGCTAACACTCAACGACTCTCCAGAGATCGCAACCAAGAAAATAATGAACGCGTTAACTGGTGGAAGAAAAACTGTGGAGGAGCAGAGAAGACTTGGTGGAGAACTCGAAAAGTCTGTTGTGTTCGAACTTTATAAATATCATTTTGTTGACGACGACGAAAAAGTGGAACAAGTCGCAGGAGATTATGTATCAGGGAAGTTGCTCGACGGTGAGATGAAAAAAGAAATTGCTGAAATTGTAGTGAAGTTTTTGGAGAAGCATCAAACGAAGAAAAAGAAACTTATACCTAAAGCGCGAAAAATTTTAGTTGAGTGATATGTCGCAAGTCAGTGTAATAGTCACGGCAAAGAACGAGGAGAAGCATATCGAGTCTTGTTTGAAATCTATTAAATCACAGACCTTCAAAAATTTTGAATTGATAGTTTCCGATGCAGAATCAAGTGACAACACAGTAAAAATTGCGAAGAAGTATGCAGACAAAGTGATTATCAGGAAGACAAACGTAGCTGCAGGCAGGAACGTCGGCGCTGTTGCAGCAAGGGGG
>CAYJUY010000067.1:0-3457 GCA_964373485.1 uncultured archaeon | reverse complement strand
CGATTGAAGATTTTTGTAAAGAAGGAATTGATTTTGCAAGTTTTGGCACGAATGATTTGACAATGTTGACTCTTGGAATCGACAGAAACAATGCAAAGATTGCACATCTTCATTCCGAATTTCATCCGGCAGTTTTGAAAATGTTGAAACACGTGATTTCAGTCTGCAATAGATACAATGTGGAGAGTTCGATATGCGGCGAGGCTGGCAGCAATCCTGAGATGGCAAAAATTTTGGTGAAGGCTGGAATTGGAAGCGTTTCATGCAACATCGACGCGATTGACAAGATTCGTGCTGCAGTTTTTTCTGCGGAGAAGGAAGTTCTTGAGTCTGTAAAGAAACCTTCGGAAGAAATTTAGATTCTAGTGAGTAGTTTCTGGTCCGAACTCGGCAAACTTACAATATTCATTTTTTCTAACTCTCTTTCAAACGTTTCGGCGTACCTCTGACCATCGTAAATTTTGAATTTTTGGAAGTCTTGTCTAATTTTAACTGCGGTTGAATGTATGCCATCTAAATTCTCCGCCACTAAACCGGCTCTATATGGTCCCTTCCCCAAAATGTACATATTTTCACTCCCGTACAGAGTTGTCAAAAGGTATATCGTATCCTCAGAAACCAGTTCACGAGTCTCCAAAGCATTTCTAAGATTTCTTGCCATTTTAATTTTCACATCGCCTGAGTTCGGATCTTCAAGTGAAAAATATACATTGTCTATGGAAGAGAAACGACTGTAATTGTCCCTGAATCTTAAAATGCCGTTAAATCTTTTGACCATTTTCCCACAATTCACTACTTTAAAGTGGCTATATATAAAGCTTTTCTTTTCTGGAAAATATACTTTACAGCAGATATGAAATTTGAGGAGAAGGTCTGGCAGCTGATTGCGAGAATTCCTGAAGGAAAGGTTACGACTTACAAGATCATCGCGGAGAAGCTCGGCACTAGGGCCTACAGGGCTGTCGGGAGGGCTTGCAAATCAAACCCAAACGCGCCAAAGGTGCCCTGCCACAGGGTGGTGAATTCAGATGGGACTATCGGCGGGTATGCTCATGGGCAAGAAAAGAAAATCGAACTTTTGAAATCTGAAGGTGTGGGTGTCGTCGAAGGCAGGGTGGTCAATCATGGCAGAATTTTGTTTGAGTTTTGACTTAGCCCATCTAAAAATTCCTTTATGGCTGGAAGATTTTCGTTGTTCAGTATATATTTCCCTCTCCCTTCCCTAGTTATGAATCCCTTTTTTGTATAATATGTCAAACTCCTTACGATATTTTGGTATGACGACCCGTATTTCTCCCATAATTCGATAGCAGTCAGCGCGGTTTTTGGGGTTTCCAGCTCCAAAAAATGTCCAATACTGTAGGATAGCGTTCGTTTCTCGGTGCTCTATGGCTTTTCAGGAAATTTTTATACAGATCCTTTTTATGTTGGCGAAAGTACTCATCATTGTCATAAAGGTTCTTCGATCTTTTTTTGACCTGTTCCTTGAGCCTCTCTTGGTAATCTTTGTCCAGGTGATATGTCACAGCAGTCTGCGTCACGCCAAACTTGGCGGCTATTTCGGAAATGGCGACCCCTTCCTGTCCCATCCTTTCTATTTCCGCAATTTCTTCGGCAGTAAGTTTTGCCATAAACTTCTAAGCGCAGCAAGAAATTTAAGCTAGCACAAAACACGTAGAGCCCCAGTCGGGATTTGAACCCGAGACCCCTTCCTTACCATGGAAATGCTCTACCAGACTGAGCTACTGGGGCAATAGAGCAATCTGTAGCAAATTGTCGTCTGAAGTTCTTAAAAGATTCGCGCTTTCCGTGCTACTCTTCCCTGTAAACGTTGTCGCCTGGTCTTACTCTGTCGCTCACTTTCAAACCTACAGAATTGCCGCGGTTCGCATTCTTCACAGCTTCGTGCTCGACTTGCATGCTGTCAACTGTTTGCTGAAGGTTCGTGCTCGCTCCTTCTATAGAAATTTGGTCCCCAATTTGCAATGTGTCGTTTAGATCGACCACAGCGACGCCGATTTTCGAGTAGTAGTGGGATACCTTGCCAATCAGCTTCTTGGCCATGATTATACCATGAATTGCATTAATAAAAGCTTATCCTCGCGACCTGCAAACTTTTCTCTACAAGATACAAAAATTCAATAATGCCTCGGTCAGCTTCCCACGAAAACAAATCTAAAATAATTGCAATTCTTTTTGTCGCAATTTTTACAGCAAGCGGCTACTTCATCTACACGCTTTACACGGAAAACCAGGAGCAGGCTCGCACGATTCTGGAGCAGGCACAGAGCATTCTGCAAAAATCTCAGAGAATAACGATTCTGGAAGGAACAGTCGAGAATCAAAGTTTTGTAATATCAAATCAATCGTCTGAAATTTTTGGTTTGAAAAGAGATTTAAGAACTTTGGGCGAGCAGGTAGTAGACCTCAGCAACAAGCTTGGAATTGCGGTGCAGGAAGTTACTGAGCTCACTCCGAAAATTCGCAAGTACTACGTCGTTGGCGTGAAGCAGGATGGAGAAGGAATAGTCGTCCCGATCGAAGTAAAGATTGCAAAAGGCAACGGCGCGATATCTGCTAACATCAACAAAGTCGAACTGCTGTCTGGTGCGCAAGACTCCATACGGACTGCGGCTTTTGTCGCAAGCGATCGCGCAGGAGCGCCGATATCTGACAAGGACATCACTGTGAGTTTTGTTCACGAGGGCGACGAGATAGTTAGCGTTGACGGCGGCTCTGCTGGCGCTGCAATAACTCTCGCAATTGTAGCAACACTGCGTGATGAAGATCCCGACGCGGGCGTGCTGATGACCGGCACGATTCTTCCCAGTGGCGCAATTGGTCTCATCGGATCTGTCGAAGCCAAGGCAAGGGCTGCGATGAATTTCGGTGCGCACACATTCCTCGTGCCTTCGAGCCAAGTGGTCGTAGTTTCGGGAATAAGTGTTGTCGGCGTTTCAAGCATAGATGACGCAATCAATTTGGTTTTGTAAAAATTCTTTAGCTAGAAAAGCGAATAATTAAACATGAAAATCTCCTTGAGGAAGTCCGTTCTTTGGATTGCAGTTCTGGTTGTTCTCGCCGTGATTTTCATCCAACCAGCCACGCAACGAAGCAAGTACATTTACGACATACAGACAATCTCAAACAAGTGCACCTTCGACGAATACCCGCAGCAAGACGTACGCGCCGTCGGAAATTCCATAGTCGTCACGATGCCGATACAGACTCCGACCCCGTGCTACGAGGTCAAGGGGGATGTCGGATTTTTCGGCAGCGACATAGTCGTGAATCTAAGGACTGAAAAGGTCGGCGAAGTCTGCGTCCAGTGCGTTGGCATTGTTGTCGCAAAAGTTTCAATATCAAATCTCGACAAGGGACTTTACGGGCTTCAAGTCAACGCGCCAGACAAGGCAATCATTACCACAGTCAAAATAGAGTAATCAGACTGAGATTG
>CAYJUY010000066.1:0-3461 GCA_964373485.1 uncultured archaeon | reverse complement strand
ACAAATTGCGCGAGAAGAAATGTAATAACCACTCCCAAAACTAAGCCAGGTATCACAAGCGTGAGAAATCTTAGTATCGGGAACTTCACCTCGCTGAATAGCGCGATGAGTATTAACCATACGCTGGAAACTATGAACGAATACCTGAAACCTTCAACTGCGTATCTGTTTATAAAATCTCCCTGCACCGCTTGGGAAAAAACATCAAGGTAGCCAGAATATATCGGGAAAATAAAATAAGTCGCAAGTATAATCATGACCGCGTCAAATGAATTTCTTGTGTTGAGATTCTGCCTGCTTATGTTCACGCCAACTACCCACTGTAAAATATTGAAGATGTACTTGCCCAGTGCCAGAGGAAATTTTGAAAGCATAAAATCAGACTCTGTAAATCATCCTCTTACCATCTACCTTTCTCTCGCTCAACTTTATCATCTTTGCCTGCGCAAGATGTTTCACATAATCCTGCGCCATTCTGACACTAACTGGATTCCCTACCTCTTTTGCATACTTGTCGTAAAGTTCCATGAAAGAAAGGGATTTTGATTTGTTGACTATGTCGACTAGAACTTTTTCGTTCTCGCTAATTTTTTTCTTGAGAATCTCTGCACGAGCATCTTTCACATTTGTCAATATTTCCCGCACATGACTTGCAATTAGTTTTCTCTCGCCTCTCTTCTCCGCAATTCTTCCGGCTTTCTGCAAACATTGCAAGCCAATTCTCACGTCGCCGCCTCTCTGGATCGCGAGATTTGCTGCAAGCATAATTGCGGCACCATCTGCCGAAACAAATGCATATCTAGCTCTTTCTGCGAGAATATTTTTCATTTCATCAATTTTGTATGGCTTGAATTCTATCTCGTCTGCATTCAAACTACTAAGCACTCGCGATTCAAGCTTCGAAAAAATGTGCGGATTGTTTGAAATTAAGACAAGCGTCAAATTTTTGTCTGTGTACTGGTTAACTCTTAGTAAATTGTACAAAGCGCCCGGCTCTTTCGTGATTAGCTGGTCAACTTCATCCAAACAAACCACCACATTACTTTTAGTTTTACTCAGAACTTCGACAAACCTCTCGTTTATTTCATCCTTACCAAGACCTCTGCGCTGAATAAACATTCCAAGTTCGGTTGTGATTTTCGAGAGAACTGCGATTGAAGTGTTGAAGTCCCAGCAGTTAATGTAAATTGTTTTGATGCCTGAATATTCTTCCTCAAATTTTCTGAAAATGAATTTTACAGTTGCTGTCTTCCCTATTCCTGGCGGACCGAAAACAAAAGTATTCTGGCCTTTCCTTCCTTCGCTTGCTGGTTCGAGATTGTTTGCAATTTGCTTGATTTGATTTTCTCTGTGCGGGAGAATTTCTGGAATATATTCAGGAGAAAGAATTTCTTCGTTTTTGAAAACTGACATAAGAATAGAGTAGTTTTAAAAAATAAAAAGAGGTGCAGGTTCGACAGAGTCTGGAAATGCGCTTGGTTGAAACCAACGGTTTGCAAGAACTAATCTTTAGTTATAATCCATTCTTTATAAACTTTTCTCCGTCAGGTTCTGTCTAATTAACGGTTGTTTTTAGTTAAATTCTTATCGTTGTCAAATTTTTCTGAAGGAATTTTTTGAAGATTTTCGATATTCATGTTTTCAGGTGTCAACCCAAGTTTTTTAGCGACTCTGTTCATCAAGCTTTCAATCAATTTAGAACTGTAGCCGAGTTCGCTCATAATACAATCTTATTCTATAAATTTAAATGATTAAAAACAATTCACAACGTTTTCTTTAATTTTTTAATCACTTCTTCTTTTCCTACATCGAGAATATACTGGCCGAGCCTTGGTCCCTTGTCAGAACCAAGAAGTATTCTGTAAACTGCCCTGAACAATGCCATTGGTTTTATTTTGTTTTTGCTTGCAACATTAAATATTTCATTCTGCAACTCTTCTCCACTTTTTGCTTTCTCAATTGCTTTAATCAAATCTTCAATCGCTTTCTTGTTCTCGCCTTTCACTTCAATCTTCAAAAATTCTGGCTTTTCGAAATCTGTGACCCAGTTCTTTGCCAACTCAATTCGTTGCGATACAAATTTCTTTGTGGATTCTGAAATTTTTCCTTCCAGATAACCAAACTCAGAAAGTTTTTCCAAGGCGAACTCTGCTTGATTCTTTTCCGGCAAGATTTTCGCTATCTCAGTCATGACGCTGTAGGGAATAGAAAGCTCAGCTTTTTTTGGCGGCTTGAGCAAATGTATGTATTCAAACAGTCTGGACAAATTAGAAATTTCTCTAGCGTCCGCTTCTTCCATTTTGAAGTAGACTTTAGCTACATGGTTGACTTCATCCATGTATTTCGGAATGTCTGTTACATCAAGCTCCCGCGTCCCCTGAAATCTTTTGAACATCAAGAGCAGCAAGCTTTGGGGAGTTCCGTAGTTCAGCCAAACTTGCGGTGTGAAAACATTTCCAGCAGATTTTGAAATTTTTCTTCCGCCCTTTTGCAAAAATAATTCGTACATTATATGCACGGGTGGCTCGAACCCCAGAACTTCTCTGCATATTTCATCGTTGACTTTTACTGACATCTCTATGTCTTTTCCATAGGCTTCAAAAGAAATTTTCAGTGCGGCCCATCTTGCAGCAAACTCTGTTTTCCAGCTCAACTTGCCTGTGCCCTTGAAATAACTTGTTTCTCCCTGGTAGCCACATCCTTTAACGGAAACTTTTTGCCCAGTATTTTTGTTTTCTCCAATGAATTCCTGATCGCAAATATATTTCACTTTATGTTCTTTCGGGAAAATTTCTGTTACACGTGTTGTGTAAATCTTTCCACAATTTTCGCAGGTTGGAAAATAAGGAAAGGTTTCAATAAATTTTTCTTGTCCCGTGATTTTTTTAATAATTTCTCCAATCTTTTTTGCATTCACGAGAATTTTGTGTATTTGTTCATCTAGCATACCTTTCTTATAAACCTCTGCGCCAGAAAAGAAAGTAAATTTCATTCCCAATTTTTTGAATGCATCAATCAACAAAGCACTCATGTGATCCCCATAACTTTTGTGGCAATCGCCAAATGGATCTGGTATATCAGTCACTGGTTGGCCTATGTGTTTGTCCAACCAATTTGGTAAACCGGAAGGAACTTTTCGCAAACCATCGCGCGTATCTGAGAAAGCAATTAATTCTGATTCTTCACCAAGTGCTTGAACACCTAAAGTTATTCCGTATGCTCTAACACCGTCGCTTGCGCTACCCACATGAGGAATTCCGCTAGCGCCTATCCCCATTTCTGTTCTGATTTTTTTAATTCCACGATTCAATCTTTTCTCGCGCGCAACAACTTCCCTTGCAATTTTATCAATCCAAAATTCGTAAGTTTTCTGAGCTGTGGGCATATTAATTATTCGTGAAGATGTTTTATTATTATGCAATTGCTGCAAGTTAATACGCAAAATCCTAAAACGGAAATAA
>CAYJUY010000065.1:0-3481 GCA_964373485.1 uncultured archaeon | reverse complement strand
CGATCTTAGGTTCTAGTTCGATAGCCGACCAAATACTATTATAGCATTTTCAGAAACCCTTCAGCAGTAAACATAGAGGGCAACTAAAAAAAGAAACGCGATCATCCCGGGTTCGAACCGAAACGACGCGCTGTTTGAAAGCTTCACCTTATGAACTGCCTCATTTTAACGTTATCTCATATCCCTTGCGGCTGCCAGCCAAAAGCCTTGGTTATAGAAATCGGCCATGCGCTGGCGGTCCTCATAGGGCATTTCAAAATGGACTACTGGGTTCATTTTTGATTCGTTTGCCATAATCTTCTGCGATATTAATCCTTCTTTTTCCTTCCCAATGCATGGGGAATATATTTACAACATAGCTTGACCCTATTTTAGTGAAGGACCCAATCCCACTCGCGACGTCATATCGGAGTTGTAATAGGGTTTATTTTTCTGGAGGCGCTATGAAACCACCATTCCACCAGCATTCTTGCGCCTTCTTCTGATCATCAACAAGGGCTATGTCCTCGGCTCATCTCCCTGTTGTCCTCGCTCAACTATTTCTCTGATTAATTTTAATTTTTCTTGCGCCTGTTGCAGCGCTGATAGGCTCGCAAGGTGCAGTTTCCTGTAATGTGGTCGTCTTGTTTCAGTATAAACGTCATAAACTTCGCCTAAGTACTCACGGCTTTTTGTTTCCCTTTCAGTGCCCTCGAGTAACGCATCCGAGAACTTTTGCTCGTCTGTAGTAAAGTCAGGGCCTTCAGATCGAATTTGCTCTAAATATTTTTTCACAAATCCTTTGAACCCTGAAAGCTTTGTTTTTTGTCGTTCGCTCAATTTTCCGAATTCAGAGTAAAGATCGGCTCTAATTCCATTGATGACGGTACGAAATAGCAGCTCCCTCAGTGTTTCGTTTAGTCCGGATGATAGTTTTAATGCCTGTTTCTCAGCGTAGCTCGGATTGCGATCATAATTTTCCAACAAAAACTTTAAGGCCAGAGTCTCGCTTCGGTCGGCAGCAGCCGGCCCGAGTTCAGATAAAATCCTGTGAAACTCCTTCTGCAAATCTTTTGATCCAGGTTGTTCTGGTCCAGGTCTATTTGTGCCTCGCTCCATATATTTTTTGTAAATTTTAATGATTAAATTTCAATTTTCTCGTATACAATCCTTGTTTTTGCTAACGTCATTTTATTTCACATCGCGCCAACAATGGTTTGACCACTGCCATTTTTCTACCCATCTTTCGGCCCAAGGAGGGCTGATCTGCAATGACTAATTCTAAAACTAATTTAACATCACCCTGTTCTACCAAATTA
The DNA here is from genome assembly GCA_964373485.1 of uncultured archaeon. Taxonomy (GTDB): domain Archaea; phylum Aenigmatarchaeota; class Aenigmatarchaeia; order CG10238-14; family SCSR01; genus JABABT01. Next base: position 2,183 of record CAYJUY010000065.1, on the reverse strand, counting down.
CTATTAGCCAATTCTTGGAGTCCCTTCTCTAATACTTCCATATCGTATTTCCTAATTTTTTCTATGACAGATTCTAGATCAGCATCTGAAAGAACTTTATCTGAATTTTTTAGGGAATTCAACTTGTTCTCGGAAATTTTGACGCCTTGATCTAAAAATTTTTTGATTAAGAGAAAATTTTCCCTGGAATGGAGCAGGTTTTGAAAATTTTTCAGATCTGGTTTGCCGTCCAGGCGCAAGGAAGCCATCGTGTCAATGTATGAGGCGAGTAGAATGAACTTGTGCTGATCGGCGGTAAAGCCGGCCTTCACAAAATGCTCCTCATAAGTCGAAGCATTGATTTTGCCAAATTGATACGCGACTTCATGCTTTTGCATCGCTGCGAGAATATCCTCCGATACCCCAGATTTTTTTAGCTGTTCCGCACCCTTGTTCCCGTGCTGACCAGCACTGCCTTCGCTGCTGTGAAAATAGGAAATGGAGTTTACAGCCTTCCCTTCGTACTGATACGGTTCACCAGCCGCTTCGATTGCTTGCCATTGTTCCCAGGTAACTTCCGTCCCGTCCTTTTGTTCTTCGAGTTTTAAAGTCAGGCAATCTGGCTTAGCAATGTCATGAAGAAATGCGTAATCCGTAATTTCGGGACTCACCCCTTCCTCTGGGCTGACTAGCTGACGCATGATCTCTTGGACGTCGGGATAGTTAGCCAAATCCTCGGGAAATTTTCGGGAGCGGATATTATCAATCGTCTCAATTATTAACCCAACATGGGAATCCATGCGCGGTCCTTCATTGTGATACTCGCCCAATTGTGGCGTTAACAAAGAGCGGCGGATAGCCGCCTCTAGATCAGGATGTCGTTCAATGACCTCATTCAAGGCCTGCTGGAATCGGGCTTCCCGTCCTAATACCTCTGGAACTTCATTGCTGGTTTCTCTCACATTATTTATCGGGCGCGCCTTTTTGCTCAAGCTCAAGGATCAATTTGAGTATCTCGTTCCGCCGAGCTAATAGCGCGTCATAATCTTGTTGATGCCTTAGACCGAGACTTGCGCTTTCCTGCGGGTCACCTGATATTCGGGCTGCCGACCGCAGTCGTGCTGCCTCCTGCATACGTCTTTCAATGTCTTCCAGTTCTTTGCGAAGTGAGACAGGATCATTTTCAATCCCACTAGCGCCTTCTCTTGTTTCGCCATTCATGTAAAAATTTCCTTTCTTTTTAAATTATGGGGACGCAAAAAAGTAACTTCGATATGACAGTTGCAAAAAAAAACAAAGGTCCTCGTAATCAAGGTTATTCTTTGTCTAATTCCTGATCTACCAGCGATATAATGTCCCCTAATACTTGAGTGCCCATCTGCTGTTTTTCTTCGAGAGTCAAATCCTCTAATCTTTTCCCTTCGGGCATGGGGGGTGGCACAGGTTCGAATGCCATTTTCCTCGCATATGATTCTGGTATTCCAACGTTGTTAGTCGCTCCTTGCGCACCAAGATATGCATCCACTGAAATCCCTTCCTGACCAGCTTTCATAAAGATATTAATGACCGCCTTTTTCCCGCCCTTTGTAATTAGCTCATAACTCTTTACAGACCTTGCGGCTGCAAGACCGTGTCCTCTTAGCTTTTCTGCCGCTTCTTTAGAGTCGAAATCTACTGGTTCACCAACAGGGACATGGCCTTCAAGCCCCAGTTTTGCAAGTTGCTCCTTAGAAAGCCGTTGTTCTGTTTCTGACATATATCTTTTATTAATAATTTATAAGCTTATAATACTGCCATCCATTGGGCATGAGTGCATAATTTATCTAGACTCATGTTTTTTTAGATTCTTCGTCTGAATACTTCCTCAATTTGTGTCCTTCTTCGCGCAACTGTTGCCGTTTAGGATTGTCAGGCCCGCCAAAAGGCCTGGCCATCAGTTCATTATTCATTCTTTGCGCTTCCTCATGTAATACTTCCATTGCCGTTTCTGGAGGATAATGTTTTGGGTCGCTAGCAACTTCTTCGGCATACCTCAATGTTTCTTCTCTGGTCCTTTTGTATTTACGAGCAGTATCTTCGACCAAAGCATTTTCATGCGAGATGTCCTGCCCAGATAACCCTTTTTCTTTTGATAATTTCGAGTGCTGCTCCGCTTTGCTTTTCTTATCTAAATATTTATCTCGCTGCAATTCTTTAATTGTTTT
>CAYJUY010000064.1:0-3490 GCA_964373485.1 uncultured archaeon | reverse complement strand
CTCTTCAGGGTCTGGTGTAATCAAAAGTGTTTGCGTTTTCTTTTGGGTGTCAGCCAGTATGTACTTAATTTTTTCAGTTGGTTTGAATATGTAGGAAGGATTTTGCTCTCTGTCTGCGATACGCCCTCTTATGGAAATTGATCCGCTGTCCGACAAATAATAGGGAACATTTGTGCCTACGAAATTGTAAGTCTTTCCGTCAACCTTCAATTTTACGTCCCAATTGAACCCGCTTGGGTCGTCTACAAGCACAATATTGTCCCGTGGAGAAATTTCTAGCGGTATATTTTCAACTCCGATTTTTAGGATTTCAAAATCTTCAGCAGCACACCCGCGCTGGTTTCGATTTTCCACAATCACTTCAAATGAAGTTTGTTTTCCTGGGCTGGTCTTTTGCGAGGTTGGCGTAGTTCTTATTTCATGAGGAAAGAATTGGCATTCAGTCTGAAATATAACATCAATCAATGCAGGGAGTTCTACTTTTTTAGTCACGTCTTCTTTCTGAGTGTTCAAATTCGTGACTCTGACTGTTATGTCTCTGTCAGCTTTTAGCTCCGAACCTACAGCTGTTCCCAAAATTGCAAAAACTTTTTCTTGATTGCCGTCAACTGTCACTTTTCTGCTTGTGTATTGAAGAGTCTTTTCTTTGTTGTAGACTCTCACGGGGTCCACATCGACGCCTGATAATTGTTTGAATGGTGAAGGTGAACCAACCACATCTATTAAAAAGTCAGAACTGCCGCATGCATTTTTGTTGTCGTTGTTTCTTATTGTCAGTTCGTATTCTAACACAACATCTGCAGGAGTTTGGAACTCCCTGATTTTGACTATGTGTGTAGTGCCTTGAGCTTGGATGTCGAAACTCGGATTTGGAACTGCTTTCAAGAGTGCAGTTATATCAGTTCTCTGGCAAATTGCGCGGAATTTAATCGAGGATATAGCTTGTCTTGTTGCTGATGATGTCGCATCTGGTCCGACTCTTACTTTGAAGTACTCGTCAACGCCAACAGACCTTATTGGTTTGCCTGCTACAGTGTAGTCTATAGGTCTGATGTTAAAAGTTATCACGCCGCTCGTCGGAGTTAATTTTGACAATCCGTCATATGTCTCCAACGTAATCCACGTGCAATCGTCTGTTGACTTGAATGTAGCTGGCCTTTGGCAATACTGGACTTGCACGTAGTATTTGTTGTTCGCGCTTGCTGGAAGAGTTGGAAGATTGCTCACAGAAAATTTGTAAAAATCATCTGGAAGACCTGCTAATGGGCCAGGCAATGGTGTTATAGTGAGCGAGGCTCGTACATCTGTGATTGCAGGAAGCGAGGCTGTAGTTGGTTTCAGAGTTGATGGTTGCGATATTCCCAAATAATCTACATAAAGTACTCCTTGGCTTGAAAACAATAAGAACGCTTTGTTTGTATCTATATCATTGAATACTACGTTTAAGGGGCTTGACTTAGACAGTTGGCTGACTCCTTTTCCTCTAGTTTCATAAATTCCATCGCCATCCAAATCTTGCCTCATTCCAAGATTCGAGTTGTCCGCACCAACTTCGCCGAATACGTAAATATTTTTCACTCCGCCGTTCAGTTTTCCACGTATTACTGTAGAAGGAGCTGCGTCAGATATCGCAACTTTTTTTCCGTCAACTATATTTAAAGAAGTTCCCACATCTTCCCATTTGTCACAAGTTATTTCGCCTGTTACTTTATCGATTTTAGTGGGCGTACAGGAAGACTTTACCTGAGCTGTGATGGTTGGACTTATTGGTGTTGTTGGTGTTGTTATTTCTTGTCCGACAAATGTTACTGTTGAAATATTCGACGTTGGTATATTTGCAGATTTGTTACCTGTCAAACCACGGAAATCGTATTTTCCAAAGCTCTTGATTTTGTCTATAGGTATTATAGAGAACGGTTTAAATTTGCCAGAAAATTTTGAAAAGATCTGATCCCCATCGAAGAATTTCGACCAAGTTATTGTTCCAGATTTTCTGTATTCAAGATTGTAGTATGTGTGATTTGATGGCACACCGCTTGGAAAAAAGAAAGTAAATGAGTCAGTTAGGGTTCCATTTACCCTGTCTACGGATATTGTCGTAGTAAATGACTGGGCCGATACAACATTTGTTGAATATATAAAAACAAATAACGCAAAAATTGATAAGAATAGGAAAACGTAATTCTTCATAATTAACAATTTGTTCTTAATATATTTTAACCCATTGTTTTTCAACATCTACTCCAAAATTTCTATTTGTTCAATGCCGCCAGTTTCTGCAGTGGGTTTAGGAGTTGGTGCTACTATCTTTTCGCAACCATCTTTGTCAACCTCGACTATTATGCTCGAGGCAGTTCGCCTGAGTTCGTAGTCGTATATTGCCGAGCCGGTGATTATGTAAGTGGTTATTTCATCTTTCGCCTCTTTCGGCAGGGCGAAATTGCAAAGTATTGTGCCGCTTCTCTCCGTCGGGCTGAGCGTGAAGGAGTTTTCCTTAATTTTTATGTCGATTGTGTCGCTTGCAATCGGTCCCTCAATTGGCACAATCGGGCCAGCGCATCTAACCAAAGTAAGCGGCAATGCCCCTTCTGGAAGAATCTGCTTGAGTTGAACATTCTTCACGGAAGCGTCCCCCTCGCCGACATTCCTGAACTTGACGAACAGGAAAGCGTTACTTGAGAGTCCCACTTTGTAAATATTTTCAGTGAAGTAGGCGTCTGGAATGATGTCAATTTTAACTGGGCCAGGCAGTGTTATCGGGTTTCTTGTTGAAACGAACGGAGCTGATTCTTGTACAGTAAATTTGCGTATGTTTATTTGTGCGCTGCCTTCTGTCCTGTAGGTGTATTGTAAAGTGGCTTCCGCATCGATTGCTCTAGTTTTGCCGTCGCAAAATTGATCCGCATCAATTCTGCCTACCACAGTCAGCGGCGTGTCAGTGATTATTGCAGGATCTAATTCATTGCAGGTGAGAATATTTTCTTGAGTGCTGCATATCCCCAATCCTCCCTCAATTTTTGCTTTTATGTTTTCGTTTGCAAGAATTGTTATTTGCGAGTTTGCCGCAGGTGTTAGTGGTTGGCAAGTCCTTTCGCCAAACAAGTCGCTGTAACAAAATTCTTCTTCAACTGCTTGAACCCTAGCACTGACCAAAGCCTCTTGACCAGTTCCTGCAAAAACTCTCGGATTTAATGCTTCCAAACTAATGTCAAAACATTCTGAGCATCCGATTTCCTGCGCACCAACAAGATCCTGCTTGCAAAATTCAAACAAATCGATATTGGTAGCTTCTCCAAAATTTATGCCGCCAGGATTTGCAAGCTTGTAGAAGAATGAATTCTCCCACACGCAGCCAAGATAGTCCCACGAACTGCTGAGTGGCACGCCGCCTATCTGCTGGTTGAGCACAGGCTTTATTGGGGTCGCTATAAGATTTAACAAAGACAAGACAAGCGCATTTTGAACGACGAATCACACAACCATACCGATG
>CAYJUY010000063.1:0-3518 GCA_964373485.1 uncultured archaeon | reverse complement strand
ATCCGCCGATCGAGGGAGGGCAACCGATAAAACTTGACATAACCGATAGAAAGTCAACTGTTTCAATAATAGAAGATTTCGGGCCAGATTTAACAATACATTGCAGCGCTCTCACGAAGGTTGACTTGTGCGAAACAGATCCAGCTCTTGCAGACAAAATTAATGTGCAAGGCACAAAGAATGTAGTTGATGCATGTAAAAAAGTCGGCAGCAGTATAATTTACATATCGACTTCTTTTGTTTTCGACGGCTCAAAAAAAATTTTTTACGAGGATGATAAGACGCACGCGATAAACCAATATGGCCTAACAAAATTGAGGGGCGAAGAGATTACAAAAAAATCCAGCCAACCATTTTTGATTTTGCGGACGGACCATCCTTACAGGTGGAGTCCTGCACATGTGGAGAAAAACAACATAATGAGGATGATTAATCTGTTCGAGAAAGGCGAAAAATTTAGAGAAGCAACGGACTGGTTCAATACTCCAACTCTTGTAGACAACTTGGTGGAAGCTTCTGCAAAATTAATTAAAAAATGGGAAGACGGAATTTACCATGTAGTTGGTTCTGATTACATCAGCAGATACGATTTAGCAATGAAAGTCGCGGAAGCAGTCGGCGGCAGCAAAAAATTAGTTGCTAAGGCAAAAACAGCTGATTTTAATCTTCCAACAAAAAGACCGAATGTTCACATGAGCAACGAAAAAATTCAAGAGGAGACAGGTGTAAAAATGTTTGGCGCGGATGAAGGAATAAGATTCGTTCTAAAAAAACGTGAAGAAAGTCTTAAATAGATTTGGTACCTTGTGATTACTCATGTATAAAATTGATGTAATTGAAGATTTTACTTCACAAAATATTTCTACACAGGATTTGTCTTTATCTTACGACCAGGATAAAACTGTCACTCTAAAAAGTTTGAAAGAAAATCTCTACAGAATAAGCAAGAAGGGAAGTGAATTGTTTGAGCAAGAATATAAAAATGCAAGTCCGCAGTCGGGTAATAATCCCGTCGCGTTTTTAGAGAACATCGAGAGAAAGAATGATAATACTTTCGTAATCAACGCTTCGCGTGGTGACTACAAAATGGTTATTGCGCTGAGGAATTTCTTGCAGAAATATGATAACCAGAACAGGCGTATAAGCAAGTTGCTTTACCTGTACGTCACGCCCATTGGCCTTGGCGTGGTGACTACTACAAAAGACAATTATTTACTGGTCTCAAGAAGGGGAGACGAAGTCGATGTTCCGGGCGCTCTGATAAACTATTGGGTAGGCAACTTGGATCAAGAAGGTATGGGCAGAATGCCGACTATAGAGGAGCGGCTGCAGAACAGGGCATTTGTGAAAGTAGGTCTCGAAAGTAATGACTATGTGATTAGGAGACCTCTCGGTATTTTCAGAGACAGGCAGCAGTCTCACAACCCAGCTGTAATGTATTCTGGATATTTGCCCGACTTGACAGTAGATCAGGTGAAAGCGAAGCTGGAGAGAGCTAAGTTAAACAGCAAGTTTGCGGACAAAGAAGTGATAGCTATCGAACTTGACGAGAAGAAAGTAAGGGAGCACTTGGTTAAGGAAGCACCAAAATATGTTGGTAACGGTCTTATTGCTATATTATATCGTCTCAAGGAAATTTTCGGTACAAAATTCTTTTTCGAATTGGTCGAAGACAATAAAAAAGTTTTCAAAGTTTCAGACTATTCTTTCAGAAAAGTTTAAGCTGCAATTTAATCAGCAAAAGGTTTCCAAGACAAATCTTTAGCCGATATTACTTTCGGCTCCATTGGCCAAGATATTTTTAAAGTCTTATCGTCCCATCGAATACCACGTGCATATTCTGGTTTGTATGCCTGATCCATCTGGTAAAAAATCTCGCAATCGTCTTCTAACGTTATGAAGCCGTTTGCGAATCCTTTCGGTATGTAAAGCATCTTGCGATTATCTTCGCTTAGCTCCACGCCAAACCATTTCTTGAAAGTTTCAGAATCGGGCCGCAGGTCTATAATCACATCGAAAATTCTGCCATGAGTACAGCGCACAATCTTAGTCTCGCCGTAAGGTATAGTCTGGTAGTGCATCCCCCTGAGAGTCCCTTTCTTTTTGTTGAATGAAATGCTTGCCTCGACAAGATTGAATTCCAATCCATGTTGCTCGAAAACTTTCTTGTCAAAGATTCGCGCAAAGAAGCCTCTTTCGTCTTCTAACTTTTCCGGCTCGATTATGAAAGCTCCTTTCAACTTAGTCTCGCTAAAAATCATAAGAAAAACCTCTAAATCTGGGGATTTAAGTGTTTCTAGTTCGAAAATTTTTCAGAAACGGATGGTAATCGTATGGTAAAAGTCAGCATTGTGATTCTGAACTGGAACACCTCGCGAGACACGATTGAGTGTTTGGAATCGATAAAGAGACAAATTTACAGGGATTTCGAGATTGTGTTAGTCGACAACGGTTCAAATACGCAGGAATTTTCGATTCTCAAAAATTATGTTTCCAAATTCGGGAAAAAAACTCGCTTGTTCAGGCTCAAGAAAAATATCGGATTCACCGGTGGCAGCGAATACGGGCTAAAGAAGTCGCGAGGAAAATATATTCTTTTCCTAAACAACGACACACTAGTTGACAAAAATTTCATAAAAGAACTTCTCGCTCCGTTCAAGAAATATAAGAATGTCGGCGCTACAGTTCCTAAGCTGATTTTTTACAAGGAGGGAAAAGTTACAAATATTTTGCAACATGGCGGCAGCAAGATAACTTATTACGGCATGATTGTTGACGAGGCTATAGGCAAGAAAGATTCTCCGAAATACAATGTAGAGAAGGAGGACGAATGCATAACTGGTGCATGCTTCATGATATCAAGAAAAGTTTTTGACACGCTTGACGAAGGTTTCTGCAGATTTTACTTCACATATTTCGAAGAAGTCGATTTGTCGTGGAGGATGAGAAGTGCAGGTTTCAAAATAATCTACGCGCCGAAGGCTGTAGTGTACCACAAGGGATCAGTCAGCATAAAAGTTAACAAGAAAATTTCAACGCAAGATATGTTTTCAATTCGAAATAAATATTTGACTTACTACAGAAATCTTCCTCGCTCGCATTTTACAGCAGTACTTCCGATAATGATTCTTTACGATATAGCACGCGCAGGCAAGCACACATTGAAAGGAAATCCAGCTTTCGTTGTAAACTTTGCAGCCGGCTTTGGCAAGTTTGTAAGAGAGAGACACAAAGTCAAAAAACCGCGCATGGGGAGGCTCTCCGATTTGAGATGGTGAAAAATGAAAATAGTCGTTAATTTCTACCCAATCGGCTTAAGAGCGAAAGATGATTACTTTAAAATTTGCGCGGATGTCACAGGGGGAGAAATTTTTCCTATTTTTGGAAAATCAACTTCTGAAATTGCTAGAAGTTTATTTGGAGAAAAGATTCACGCACATGGAAGAGGATTACCTTTCCCAGAAACGTCCTGTTCGTTTGCGAAGAGAAAAATTTTCACTACACACTTTAATGTAGTC
>CAYJUY010000062.1:0-3605 GCA_964373485.1 uncultured archaeon | reverse complement strand
TCGCCGCCACGTACATGGCGTCCCCCGTTCGAGTCGAAGTTGCGCCCGCAGGAAATCTCACAGCAGAAAGAGTCAGTGTTGAAGTCGCGCACTGCGTGAGCGAGGTTGCGCCAGACTCCACAGTAGTCGTCTGCGTTCCTGTTAGGGTCGAGAACCAAACAGCCACCAGCCCGCCGATCGCGACTGTGAACGCTATGAGGAGGACGACTGCGATCATCGGGCTTATTGCTTTCATTCTGAAAATCACTGTAAGTTCTTTAATTAATTTGTGAAATCTGGCTTATAAATGTTAACTGCGAATTTGCGAATTCTGATTGCGAATCTCGGAAATTTTCACCAATAGAAATTTCGGAGAAAACTCTAGAAAAAATTATTTAGGAAAATTTCAGGACTTCATGCACTTCTCGCCAGCCTTGCATTCGCCCCTTATTGCGAACGAGTTCTGGCAAATTCCTGTCACAGAAACCAATTCCGGAGGAAGAGCGCTCACGTTCGCGGTCACATTAATTGATGTCGCGTAGGTCGAACCTGGAATGAAGTCGTCTCCGGTCCCGTTGAAGAACTTAGGGCTGTTCGTCGAGCCGCCCGGGCCAGTGACGGTTATTGTAATATTCTTCAGATTCTCCAACCCGCCAGAGCTGACAGTCACGTTGACTGTTCTCGACGACCCAGTGGCCAACCACCTGACCTCGTCCACTGCGAGCGTGCTTGTCGCGCATTTTGCGAGGTTCTCGGCGCCGCTTTGGACAATCCCAGTCTGGGTGGATGTCAGCGTAGAAAACCACACGCTAACCAGCCCGCCGATTGCGACTGAGAATGCTATCAGGAGAACAACAGCGATCATCGGGCTTATTGCTTTCATGTAAAACCTGTCCAATCAAAAATAATTTGTGAAGGACTATTTAAATACTTTTTCTGGCTGTTACTTCATTTCCAGCACGACTGCCCGTTTTCGCAAGCCCCCTCGACTGGTATCGTGTTTTCGCAAATTCCCTTCAACAAAATAGAAGTGTTCGTCCCTCTTGTCCATGTCAGGTTTGCGACCTGCCCTGACACGAGGTTGGACGCATTGTATGTCAAGTTCCTGCCGCTGCCGTCGTAGACGGTTATGTTTGTTATCGTCTTCGAGCTCGGGTTCGAGTATATCACGTTTGCAGTCGACACGCTGTCAACTTTTAGCCGGGCGCCCGCGCAACCGGTAAGCTCCTCCCCTCTCTTGCTCGTGAACTCCGTCGTGCTCGTCGCGAACCCTGTGAGCCATATCGACACGAGCCCGCCAACTGCAACTGCAAACGCAATTAAGATTATTGTCGCGACAACGGGGCTGAGTCCTTTCATCTTATCCACTTTATTTATATAGATTTTGTCCAGCGCGATTTATATAGTTTATCCGCAAATTTGGAGTTATGGTCGAGGAAAAAATCTTGATTTTAAACTTGAGGAAAGACCTTGTAAAGACTCCAAAATGGAGGAGGAGCAAAAGCATCGCTTCTCTGTTGAGAAAGCGAGTTGCAAAATTTTCCAAGACAGGGAAGGTTAAGATTGACGCGAAGATAAGCGAGCAGCTTTGGTCCCGCGGAATAAAATCCCCGCCAACGCATCTCAAAGTCAAAATCAAGAAACTTGACGACGGTTCTGTCGAGGCGCAGCTTGCAGGATGAGACAATGCGGGTGTTGCAAACAAATTTCTTCGGCGACCACAATATAGGGCTCTTCGCGAAGGCGAGCGACAAAATTTGTTTGGTGAGCAACAGCATACCCGCCAAGAGAATGGAAAAAATTCAGAAGGTTATTGGCGTGAAAATTTTCCAGACTGCAATAGCGAATTCTGAAATCGCTGGAATTTTCTGCGCGCTCAACTCGAATGGAATAATTCTACCCAAAATAGCGACACAGGACGAAATCAAAAACCTAAAGAAAGTCGCGCACGAGCGAGGCGTGTCGGTCGGAGTTGTAAATTCGAAGTTCACAGCGCTTGGAAACTTGGTGTTGTGCAATGACAAAGGCGCAATAGTAAGCAGGTTCCTCTCGCTGAAAGACAAGAAAATAATTAGGGATTGTTTCGATGTGGAATTGGAATATGGAACCGTTGCCGGCCTCAATAGCGTGGGTTCTTGTGGAATTGCAAACAACAGAGGTTGTGTTTTGCACAGAGACGCGAACGAAAACGAGTTGGACAAATTTCAAGAGGTCCTCCATGTTGATACAGACGTAGGCACAGCGAATTTCGGCTCGCCGTTTCTAGGAAGCTGCGGAGTAGCCAACAGCAAAGGGTTAGTCGTGGGTGAAAGCACAACAGGACCAGAATTAACTAGGTTGATGGAAGTTTTGGGACTGCTGTGAAAAGAAATGAGCAGTCACTCAAAAATTGTCATGTGGCATCTGCCACAGTAGTGCCGCGTCTTCCCGCCCTGTTTGTGCTGCGCCATGTAAACTCCGTCGCCGCACCTCTGGCAGGTCCTTCTTCCTCCTTTCTTCAGCAACTCATGTATTTTGACTTGCTTGTGCTTCATTTGGCGCAACCTCCGTCTCCTTCTTAATTTCCTGCTTTGCTACAGGCTTTTCTTTCAGAATTTTGACTTTCGCCAAAGATTCTGAAATTCCTTTCCTTGTAAAAATATAATCCACCACAACCTGCGACTCGTCGACCCCGTGAGAGGCGGCCAGCATTTTCACCAGCTCTGCTTTCGAGGGCGTGGCGGATGCGTCGTGCTTCAACAGCAACACGAGTTCCTTCCTCTTGAAAAACGCGTTTTCCTTTTCTTCAATCACGTTGACTTGCATAAAATCACTAGCCGACATAAAGCGCATATTTTCCTGGCTCGGTTATGTTGAGCGCCTTTGCGATGTCGCTGTTCGTGTCGAGGATGACGACAACTCCTTTCCAGCTCGATGACATGTTGCTGGACTTGCAGACAGGGCAGACGCTCTCGTTAGTGAACCTCTTGCAATTTCTGCAGACTTGCATCTTTTTCGCCATTCTTCACGCGCCCGCCTTCTTCTTTTTCTTCTCGTCCTGGATCCAGTTAATGCTGCCCAATCCTGGCTGCCTCATCGTGAGACCGATTTTGTGCTGCTCCGCGAACGAGACTGCGATTATTCTCGCCCTGACTTTGTCACCTTTTTTCAGCGTGCGCTTGGTCTCTTTCCCCAGAAAAAGCGAGTTCTTGCTGTCGTAACTCACGTAGTCGTCCATGAGCTGCGAGATGTGCACGAGCCCGTCCATGGGGCCCATTCTCACAAAGGCGCCGAACTCTGTGTTGTCGATCACCTCGCCGTAAACAGCCTCGTGCAATTCCGGCTTGAACACGAGAAGCTTGAAAGTCGCCAGGTAATGAACCCCAGGATCGCCTGCCACTATCTTCCCCTCGCCGACCTTGTCGACATCAACCACTGCGAGCACCACTCCAATCTTTGGCTCGAGAACTGCTTCGTATTTTTCGGCCACAGACTCTTTCACGGATTCCTTCCTCGGCAGAGCCAGCTTCTCAGGACCGACGCGAATCTTGTCCTGAACAGTCACGATTTTGTACATGAATTTCAGCTTCCCCCGAATTTCTTCTTGTAGAGTTCAACCGCCTTCAATATAAATCTTTTTGCAGCCT
>CAYJUY010000061.1:0-3641 GCA_964373485.1 uncultured archaeon | reverse complement strand
AAAGATTGACTTGTGCTCCTCCTTCTTTCAGCGTTAAAGCGAGATTCGCAGTTTCGGCAGTGATGTGAAGACATGCGCCCACTGTTATTCCCTTCAAAGGTTTTTCTTTTTTGAATCTTTCTCTGATTAATCTGAGAACAGGCATTTCTTTTTCGGCCCACTCAATTTTCAGTCTGCCTTCTTTCGCCAAATTCAAATCAGCCACGTCGTAATTCATCAAAATCGTCCATTCATATTCTTGGAAGAGTTATTTCTTTCTGCGCCTGATATTTTCCTTTTTTGTCCTTGTAAGAGATCTCTGGCTCCTCGTCGCTCTCGAAAAACAAAACTTGCGCTATGCCTTCGTTCGCATACACCTTTACGGGAAGAGGAGTTGTGTTTGAAATCTCAATCGTCACAAAGCCCTCCCATTCTGGCTCGAGTGGCGTGACGTTAACTATTATGCCGCATCTTGCGTAAGTCGACTTGCCTATGCATAATGTCATGACCTTGCGCGGTATTTTGAAATATTCAAAACTTCTTGCCAATGCAAATGAGTTTGGGGGAATGACGCACACATCTCCTTTGAAATCTACGAAAGATTTTGTGTCAAGTCCCTTCGGGTCGACAATTGTGTTATGGACATTCGTGAATATTTTGAACTCATCTGCAACTCGCATATCGTAACCGTAAGAAGAAAGTCCGAATGAAACCTTTCCGTCCTTCTTCGAGCCGTCTGCAAAAGGTTCTATCATTTTTTGCTCAGTCGCCATTTTTCTAATCCACCTGTCGTTCTTAATCATTTTTCAAAATCTCCGAAAGTGTATAACATATTACAATACTAACAATTAAATATTTTCGAAAAATGATAATAGTGCTTACTGCTGCCTTTTTGCTAGTAATTTAATTGGAGCTTCTGAAATTCTTTTGGACTTAAGATTTTCAACAAAATTCTGTGGGAACCTGCGGGATACGCTGAGTATTTCTATCCCAATTATGTTTCCCTTTTTGTCTATGTCCAACATAGTTTCGTAGCGATCCAAGACTTCGGTTTTTTCAATTTCACCCCTATTCAACTTTATGTACATTGCATCTGCAACTGGGTCGAATGTTATTTCCATGCAATCACCTCGTCATCACAGTTATAACTATTATTGCGTCTCCCTTTTGTATATACACAACTATAATTTTTTCTCGATTTATAACTTTGGATGCAATTAGCTTTGAGTTCTCTCCCTTGTCCACAATTTCTGGGTTCTTTATGACTTCTTCCACCATTTCCTTACCGACCTCCCTCCACAACAATCTTTCAAGTGCATGTTTTGTGTAGAAGAACTTCATGAAAAATTTCGTGTAAAAGCATACTATATTTGGATTTAGAACTCTGGTGGGTGGTTGTAGTTTGTGGATTTAATAACTTCGTTATATTTAAATCCTGTGAAAACAACTGATTTGCATGAAAACATTTTGCGAAATTGTTGTGTCGGATTTTCTTCCAGCGGTGCGCGCGCTCGTTACGAAAGAGTTGATAAACAACTACGGCATGACTCAGACGGAAGTCGCGAGAAGAATGGACATGACTCAGCCAGCTATTTCATACTATATTCGGGAGTTGCGGGGTGCAAAGGTGAAAGTTTTGCGGGACAACGAAAAATTGATGAATCTTGTCAAGCAGGTTGCAGCGGAAATTTCTTCTGGGAAAAATAAATTGGTTGACATGCAGGAGATATGCAAAAAATTGCGAGACGAAAATATTTTGTCGGACCGCGAAAAACTTCAGTGCTGCAGCTTGTGTAAGTGCTGATCACTCTTGGTATTTGTACTTGTACTCGCGTTTGAGCTTGAATTTTTCCTGCAACTTTTTGAACTGATCGGTTGTGGTGTCTTTCGCAGTTGTAGCTGCGCCAGCAATTTTTCCAGCAGCCTCGCCGACCTTAATTCCTGCCGGTCGAGGTTTGTAGCCGGCTCCTTTTGTCGGGAGGAAAAGATATACCAGAAAGCCGACGACTGCGACTCCGACCCCTATTCCGATGTAGAGCAGCAGGTTTCCTGAAAGGAGTCCGAACCCGCCTCCTTGTTGGTCAACCTTCAACTGGGCTTTCGCTGTGTCGAGCAGGTTTCTAATCTCGTCGAACAACTGGGATGCGGTAAAGTAGCCTTGGTCTGTGCCGAGCGCAAGCGCGGCCTCTGCCTCGGCGAGTTTTACCTGTATCTGCGCAATTATCGCGTCAGTAGCAGTGGTGTTCGTTCCAAAAATCTTGCTGTTGTTCACCTCGGCCCAAAATGCCTGAAACTCGCTCTTGATTGCGGCGAACGTTGAATTGATCTGCGCTTTCGCCTCCTCGCCAGGAAGAACATGCAGGCTGAAATCTTTTGTGACGGTCGCTTGGCTGCTGCTTGCTTCAAACTTTCCAGAGTAGTCGTCGACTGCAGTACTGTTCGGCACGCTGAAAGTCACGGTGAAGTTGGTGGTCTCTCCCGCTTTCACGCTCGCGGATTCTGGCGAGACTGAGACGGAAATTGTGCTGTTCAAATCTGTAACCTTCAGCGAGACCGTTTGCGTCAGCGTGTTGTTCGTGTTCTTCACATTAACTTCCGAAGTCGCAGACTTGCCTTGGCCGATTTCGATTACAGAATCGAATCCGGTTATGTCCAAATAAGAAACTGCGCCAGCCGCGGCTGCTGGAGTTGTAGTAGTAGAAGTACCGCCTCCTGTTGTTGCAGCAGCTCCGGCACCAGTGCTACTGACCGTCACGGACAAATTAATTCCGAACGGATTGAAGAATTTTGTCGTGGGAAAACCTGAAATATTTCCATTGCATGCTGAACCAGAGCCACTTGAACCTGCAGTTATTCTGAATGTTACAACACATGTATTGTTGAATGCTGGTGAATTCACAGTTGCGATGCCACCGCTCAATGAGGGACTTGTACATCCTGTGCTTGCTTGAGCTGCAACGCTGTAATCCGAACAAGACTCGGTGTAGTTTATTGCGATGCTATTCTGCTGTTGCAATCCGAAGTTTGTCAAGTTCACAATAACGTCCCTCGTCGCGTTTGCTGAGAGAGTGATTGAGCCGGAGCACGAAGAACTAAAACCTGAACAAGCCGAATCATTCGAGCTTATGAAGAGGCCAGCATTGTCTATATACAAAGAACTATTGTACCCGCCTCCTGTAAATGTGGCAGTTTTGTTTAGCTGATTGCTTGTCGCGCTGCTACTCAATTGCAGGTTCACTCTATAAATTCCTCCTGGTGCATTGGCAGGGAGCTGGAACTTTAGGTTATACTGACTGTTATCATAACCAGGCGAATTGTTTGACATTACAACGAAGCCGCCGCTACCGAGCGGTATTCTTCCTTCAGCTGCGGTTGTGTTGGTGTTTTGCAAGAAAGCTGAAGTGAAGTTTGCGACTATACTTCCTTCAGTGGGCGAGGGCGTGCCGTTATTCGAGTTAAAGTCTGTAACTTCTGAACTGCCGTTGATTGTGAAGACTCTTGCCTTTAGCAAAATAAATCTCGAAGGACCGCTGCTATTGCCAACGACCGCATCACCATCCTCATCTGTGAAACCGATTACCCTCAGGTCAAGTGCGTTAGTTAGATTTAATCCTAGTGTGAGATTGAACGTTTGGTAGGGATGTGAGCTGGCTTCTTGCGTG